>JBBQJR010000184.1:0-6863 GCA_038326125.1 Chthoniobacterales bacterium | reverse complement strand
CTCGCATTTTCACCAGATGCTCGACGACGGCTTCGGCGAGAAGGCGTCCAAGTTTGTCGAATGGCTCCGCGAAAATGCGGCGCAGATGGCGGTGCTGCGGTACGGCTTTCAGTTTCGCAAGACGGACGTGCAGGAATCCGTAGTGCATGATTCCGTCGAGGCCGTGCTCGCGCGGCTGCGCGAAAATGTGGATCGCGAGGAGGACCCGCTCGTCACCGTGATTCACGGCGTGGACGAGGGCTGGGAAGTGTGCCTGCTGAAATTCGCCACCGACATGATCCAGCGCTCCGCCTCGGGCAATGTGGACGAATGGAAACGGCGCGGACTGCTGTGAGCGAGGGCGCCGAACGCCGGCTCCAACGCGGAGACGCCGATGGCGAAACGTCCTGCGCACTGGGAGCGGCGACATCTTTGTCGCCGCGCTTCCGTGCCGCCGAGGCGGGGACGTCGTGGAGAGCGGGTGGCGAAGGCCGTAGCAGCGAAATTTTTTCTGGCAAAACGATCCCTTGCGCGGACACTTCAGCCACCATGATCGCAGAAGAATTGCTTGAGCTTCAGGAAGCACGTCCGTTCAGCCGCTTCGAGGTGCATTTGGCGGATGGATCGCGCATCACCATCCAGCAGTGGAAATGGATGCTGGTCTCGCCCAATCTGCGGGTGCTCCATTCCGTCAATGCCGAGGGACCGTCGCGCAAAGTGGCCATCGATCAAATCACCCAAATCGTGCAGCATCCGCCGACGGAGACGACGTCTGAGACGATGCGGAACTGACCCCGCGGCCCGGTCGCGGGATGGGTGTCCCCTTGAAAAAAAAAGGAACTCCGCGGCCATCGCGCACCCCGGCGAAGCGCGGCTGAATTTCCCGGCGCATGATCCTCCGCATCTTCGTCATCCTCGTGCTTGCGGCCGCCATTTTTGGCGCGGGGTGGTTTGCCATCCACGAGCTGTACATCAAGCCCGTGCAGCAGCTTCACGCCGACAAGGCGATGCCGCCGCCGGCTCCGCCGCCTGATCCGAGCCTCGCGGATTTTGCGAAATGCGCGGAGGTCCGCCGCACCGGCACGCAGGCGCAAAGCCGCGCGGCGCTCGAGCAATTTCTCCGCGAATATCCCGCCTCCTCGCAGCGCGATGCCGCCTTCGACATGCTCGGCGAGATCAACGCGGCGGAATTTTTCGCGATGAAACCCACGGAGCAAAACACCTACATCGTGAAGAGCGGTGACTCGCTCCAGCGCGTCGCGGCGCGGACGAAAGTGCCCGTCGAACTGCTCACGCACTTGAACAAAATTGATGGACGCTATCTGCATCCCAACCAGCGCCTGCTCGCGCCGACGATGGCCTTCCGCCTCGTCGTCCAGCAAAAACAACGGCGCGTCGTGCTGTGGAATGGCGACAAATTTTTTCGCCAGTATCCCGCCGCCGAATGGCCCGGCGCGGGCAAGCCCGGCCTCCGCCCGAAACAGTCCGGCCGCGTCACGGAGAAGCGCGCCTCCGACAGCACCGGCAGCGTGACGCCCGCGCAACGCCGCTATTTTGAGGCCTACCACATGATCCTCATCAGCATCCCCGGCTGCTCGCTGCACACGCAGCCCGCCGACCCGAAGGCCGAGGTGCAGCGCCCGCCCGGCGGCGGCATCGGACTCGCGCCCGAGCACATGGATGAAATCGCGATCTTGCTTCCCTCGGGCGCGCCCGTGAGCATGGAGTGAGCATGAATTCGCAGCCCCTCGATTTCGAAAAACCCATCGTGGAACTGGAGCAAAAGCTCACCGATCTCCGCGCGCAAAGCCGCGACAACAACGTCAACCTTGACCCCGAGGTGCGCCGCATGGAGGTGAAGATCGACGAGATGAAAAAGCGCGTCTATTCCAAGCTCACCGCCTGGCAGCGCGTGCAGATCGCCCGCCACACCGCGCGGCCATACACGCTCGATTACTTCCAGCTTTCGTTCTCCGATTTCATCGAGCTGCACGGCGACCGCCGCTTTGCCGACGACCCCTCGATGCCCGCCGGCCTCGCGACGATCGGCCGCCATCGCTGCGCCGTCGCCGGCCAGCAAAAGGGCCGCGACACCAAGCAAAACATCCACCGCAATTTCGGCTGCGCGAATCCCGAAGGCTACCGCAAGGCGATGCGCCTCATGCGCATGGCGGAAAAATTCGGCCTGCCCTTTGTCTCGCTCATTGATACCCCCGGCGCCTATCCCGGCATCGGCGCGGAGGAGCGCCACATCGCCGAAGCCATCGCTGCAAATATCCGCGACATGATGACCTTGCGCACGCCGACCGTCGCCGTCGTCATCGGCGAAGGCGGCAGCGGCGGCGCGCTCGGCATCGGCGTGAGCGACCGCGTCCTCATCCTGGAAAATGCGTACTATTCCGTGATCAGCCCCGAAGGCTGCGCCGCCATTTTGTGGAAGCACCGCAAGCACGCCCCCGAGGCCGCCGAGGCGCTGAAGCTCACCGCGCGCGACCTGCGCGAACTCAAGCTCGTGGACGACGTGATCCCCGAGCCGCTCGGAGGTGCGCACCAGGATCAGGAAGCCGCCATCGCGCATCTGCGCATCACGATCATCCGCCACCTCGACGAACTGAGCGCGATCCCGATGGATCAGCTTCTCGAGGAGCGGTACCAAAAATTCCGCCGCATGGGATTCTTCGCCGGCGAATAGCCGTAGCGTAGCTCTCCCGAGTTGCGCCGCCGCGCGCTCATGTTTTGAAAATGAAACGGCGGAGGCGAACCGACACGCCCCCGCCGTTCATTGTTAGCCCAACCAAAAACTACGCCACCCGTGCGGGCAGGCCGTTGCCATTGCCGTTGCCGTTCCCGTTCCAGCGCGCGCATTCCCTTCACCAGCGTGTCGTAGGCCGTCTGCCACGTCGCGCTGATGCTGTTGATATTCACCGCTGCCGCCGTCACCGCGGCCTGCGCATTCAGCGCCGTCGTCCGCAAGGTCGTGCCATAGGCCGCGGTCTGATTCATCGAAGGCACTTCATAGCTCGGGTTCTTGGTGAAAAAATCCACCAATGCGAGCACGAGGCTCAGGCGATCCTCTACCTTCGACGGGATCGCCGTCGTGTTATTGTTGAATCCCGCCTGCGCCCATTCCCGGCTCCAGCGCGTGCCAAAGCGCGTCGCCAGCGTATTGGAGACACCGAGCAGCCATTCATACACCGCCGCGAGCGCGGGCTGATACGCATCCGAAGCCGTCTGCTGCGCACTGCGCGCCGCATTGAAGGCCGCATCCTGATTGGCAAACGCCGTCAGGTTCGCCTGCATTTGTGCCGTCGGGATCAAGGTGAGCTTCAGCACCGTGCTGAACTCCGTCATTCCCACGGCCATTTTGTTTCCCAGCCCGATGAGCTGGCCTGAGTTCGTAGGCAGATTATAGTTTCCCATGGTAGTTTTTTTCTGAGGTTAGTATTGCGGTTTGAGCGATGCAGCCCGGCGGTCTCCCTCGGGTTGCCGGGGAGTTTGGTGAATTCGCCAGTCTGCAAATGCATCCCGCGCCCTCCATTGATAGGAAGGCAGGGGAACGTCATGCGTGCGTAGCCAATGCGATGCCAGATGCCCGCGCTGAAGAGCCGTGGTGAAAGTTCAATTGGACCTCCCGCACCGCCTTGTTGCCATGCCCGTCAACTCCAAGATCCTTTTCAGGCTTGGCAGCGGGGAGGGGGAATCCGGAAGGGAAAAAGGCCATCCCACCCGTCCACTCCCATGCCCGACGAATTCCAGTTTGACGTCTTCCTCAGCCACAGCGCGCAGGACAAGGCGTGGTGCGCCCGCTGGCAGAGCGGTTGCGGAAGGGCGGGCTGCACAACAACCCTCAACCCTCAACTTTCCACTCTCAACTTCCTCCCGGCACCTTCCGGTTTCGCGAATTCCTTCCATTTGCCGAATTGACTCTTCTGGTAAGCCGGGTAAGCCTTCGTAAATGAACAGCGCAACGATCTCCACGAAAGGCCAGTTGGTCATTCCCACCCGCTTTCGCAAAGCCCTGCATCTTCAGGCCGGTGACAAGGTCTCGCTCACTCTGGAAGGTGACAAGCTGCTCCTCCAGCGCGAGCAGCCGAGGCGCGCCCGGCTCGTTCGCGGCAAATTCGGACGGCCCGTTCTCGTCGCACCGCCAGGAGCCCCACCCATGACGCCGGAACGGATCAAGGCCCTCCGGGACGAAACCCCGTGAGCCACTTGCTGGACGTCAGTCTCCTGCTGGCCTGTGCATGGTCGGGTCACGCCGGCCACGCCCGCGCGAACCGGTGGCTGAACTCCACGGCGAAATTTGCCACCGCACCCATCACGCAAATGGGCTTTCTCCGGGTGAGCATGAGCGCGGCCTATGGTGCATCCTTAGCCGACGCTCAGGACGCCCTGAGCGCCATCCTCCGGCTCAAATCCCACCGTTTCGTGACCGATGCCGTGCGCGCGGATTCACTGCCAGCACTTTCCAGCAACAAGGATGTGACGGACGCTCATTTCGTGCGATTGGCAGCCAGCCACGGCCTCAAGCTTGCGACGTTGGATGACGAGTTATGCAAGAAACCGTGGGCTGCCGGCATCGCCGAAAACCCGCTTTGATCCACAATCATGCCCGACGAATTTCCCTACGACGTTTTCCTCAGCCACAGCGCGAAGGACCAGGCGGCGGTGCGCCCGCTGGCGGAGCCGTTGCGGGCGGATGAGGTGAAGGTGTGGTTCGATGAATGGGTGCACCAGCCCGGCGGCAGCATCGAAAGGTACCAGTCGAAAACTGCGAAGATCGAGGAAGGGCTGGAACGCTCGCGCGTGCTGGTGCTCTGCATGTCGGCGCATGCGTTCGACTCGGACCGGGCGGAATTGGAGCGGAGCACCGCCATCCATCGCGACACGGCTATTGGGACCGTAAACAAACGGCGAGCATGAGCGAGGTTTGCACCAAGTGCTTCCAAGACCGAATCGCGCGCAGCTTTATCAAAGCTCACGGAACAATTGGCGACTGCGACTTCTGCGGTTCGCGGAATCGCAAAGTGATGCACGCTTACAGACTGCATGACCTTTTCGAGGAGGTCGTAAGCCTCTATCGTCTGTATGAGCCGCCGCCGGGGGCAGAGTCTTGGGGCAGCGATACTCTGGCTGAATGTTTGGCTGAATGGGAAATATTTCCTGAAGACGGAGACGAGCAGCAACAGAATAATATTCTCGACGAGATTATGGGATATGACCCTCGCGACGGAAATATTTCCGCTTCAGAGGATTGGCAGGCCAATTCAGACCATTGGACTGCAAATCCGATGGATCAGCGCTGGCCGTGGTTTGCCGACTACCTGAAACGCTCCCGACGTTTCATTATTGAGGAGGATTCATCGGGTGAGATCGTCCGTCCGGAAACGTGGGTTCCTGACCTCTTGACTGAGGCCTCGGCTATTCGAGAGATCACCACACGCACGCGCCTATATCGGGGGAGATTAGGTGTCGCGAATGATACAAGTGGACGGCGAGTGCCGCGGCCGTCAGAAGAAATGGGAGCGCCTCCTTCAAAGCTTGCGGCGGCAGGCCGCGCCAATCCTGCAGGGTTCTCGTTTCTTTACTGCGCGCTAGAAGCGGAGACCGCCATCGTAGAAACAGGACGCTTTCCCGGAGCCGAGGTAAGCCTCCGGGAGTTCCAAGCGAGAAAGCTCCTTCGACTCGCCGACCTTCGAGGAAGGATGTCGGTATTGGAACCTCTCGACACGCCAAACCTTGCAGACGAAGTCCGAAAGCGCACGTTACTTGGTTCGCTCGGCCGGACTTTGGGAGCACCCGTTCATCCTGAAGACTCAAACCTCGAATACATTCCAACCCAATACTTGGCGGAAGTTATTCGTTCAGAGGGTTACGACGGCATCTGCTACCCTAGCGCTCTCAAGCAAACCGGGACAAATGTCGTGATCTTTGATCCTCAGTTGATTCGAGTCACCCGTCGTGGTTGGGTGTTCGAACTTGGGCGCGCGGAATACATGGTCCATCCAAAACCTGAATTCGTTATCAGGCGGAGGAGCGAGAAACGCAGGAAATAGCGAGGGAGGGCGATCTCTCCTAACTGACTATGTGGAAATTATGCCGCCCCGTCAGGGCTGATGGCCTCGATTGATTCTGAACCCAAGGCGTTGCCTTGGGCTGGCTTTCCGGCCTCTTTGAGGCCAAGCATCGGCTCGCTCCCCTTCATTACCTCTATCGCCACCGTGGCTTCCGGTGTCACCTTCACCGCATCGTCTCTTCAGGCCAACGACCTGCGACAAGCCAGCCCAGGGCAAGCGAGGGACGAGCGCCGCCATGGGTCTGGAAATATAGAATGGGCAAAGCCCCAACGGGCGGGACAAATTTGCGGGATGCAATGATTACAGCATTCCTGTCACGCCCCGTTGGGGCTTGATCATTCTTGCGGGCCGTTGACACAGGGCGTCGCTCGCAGACTCGCTTTGCCCTGGGCTGGCTTGTTGATGGGCCTTTGGCCCTCACCGGCGACGCGACGAGCGATGCGGTGCGGAGGCCGGTGGTGGAGATGGAGGCGGACGATCTTCAGGCCAACGGCCTGCGACAAGCCAGCCCAGGGCAAGCAAGGAACGAGCGCCGCCCTGGGATCTGCCGGACAAAATGGAAACAAGCCCCAACGGGGCGCGACAAACCGCGCTTTAATCCCACACGTATCGTTCATCCATCTCCACGCCATGTTTTCGGCAAAGCGCACGGAATTCATCCTGATAGGACACCTCGCGATGATGCTCCTCCTGCGTCGCGATATAGGCCCTGACTTGCTCGACATTCGACTGGCTCTCGGAAAATGAACCGTATCCACCTTGCCAATAGAAGTCCCGGTAAGCCGGCCCCTGTTCCTTCATCCATTT
>JBBQJR010000183.1:0-6864 GCA_038326125.1 Chthoniobacterales bacterium | reverse complement strand
TCGTGCGCTCCTCCTCCTCGCGCTCGGGCCGCTCGAGCCAGTCCGCCGCCTGGTGCCCCATGATGTGCGCGATTTCGCGGCCCATGAAAAATTTCGCAATGCCATTGAGGTCATGCTCGTCGCGATTTTCGTAGAGCGGCGCAGGCGGCTGCGCGGCGGCAATCGGTGCCGATGTCTCGGGCGGCTGCGGACGCGGCCCCGCGAGTGCGGCGGAGAAAATGGCGGACAGGAGGAGAAAAAGGACGCGCTTCATGCGCGGAGGAAACCACGCGCGCGGCCGTTTGGCGAACGTTTGCTATGGAATGAGTAGGGGTGGGCAGAAGCCCACGCCGCGCTCTTCCGAGCGCGCCTACTTCTCCGCCATGCGGCGTGCGATGAACTCCGCGACCTTCGGAATCTGGCAGGTTGCGAGCAGTTCCGCGGCCTTCGCAATGTCAGCGGCGACGGCGGGCTCGGCGGCGTACCAGATCATGAGCGGGAGATTCTGATCGCCCGCATCCTCGGCGTGCGCGGCGAGGGCGTTGAGAATGGGCCAGCGCCACTGCACCGGGATGCGCTGCGCGGCGCTCGCGATGCGCAGGCGCACGTGCGGGCTCTTGTCCTCTTTTGCGAGGCGCGCGATTTCAGTGATGAATGCAGGCGGTATGACCGGCAGGAGAACATCCTGACCGCTCGTCACGAAAAGGGTTCCTTTTAGTGGCTCTTCACACAGCAGCGTGATCGCCCAGCCGCGCACGAATTCGCTCTCTGCCTTCAGCGCGCGCAGCGCCGTGGCTTCCGACAACCTGCCGCCGCAGTGCAGCGCCCAGAGTGCGCGGAGCTGGCGCGTGTCGTCTGCGTTTTCAAAAAGGATCTTCTCCAGCGCGGCGGTGCCTTCGGGCTTCAGTCCGCGCTCCTGCAGGATGCGCCGCGCGTGGCGCACGTACCAGTCGTTCGCGTGCAGTTGGTATTGCACGAGTTCGGCCTCGGTTGCCTTGGAAAGATCCACGCTCACCGGCTTCACGGAGTCCGTCGTGACTTTGTAGATGCGCCCGTTCGTGCGGTCGGTGAACTCCCGCTGCTGATGGCACGGCACCTTGTCGTACCAGACGTTGATGAACACCGAGCCGTCCGGCCCGTACTGCGGCGAGAGGCCGCGGAACCACTTGTCGCCGCTGTCCATGAAATCCCCGTTGCGCTCGCTCTTGTAGCCCGAGCCGCTGCGCACCACGCGCTCGTTGCGCTGTTTGTTCATGTGGATGTCGTGGAAGAACAGCGTGTCGCGCCACTCCGGCGGGAAGAGTCCGCCGAGATACACCATCATCCCGCAATAGCCCGCCTTCTCGTAGCGGCCCCACGCGATGGTCTGGATGTCCTCATACGTGTTCGGGTCCGCATGCTGCCCGCCCTGCCGTGCGTAGCGCGCGCCCTGAATCGCGTGCCACATGTGAGGAATCACGCACGCGGCGAAAAACGCCTCACCGTGATCGTTCCAATCCATGCCCCACTGGTTGCTCGCGCCCTCGGCCCAGCGCTCGAAGATTTTCTTCACCGGATGATACCGCCACACCGCCGCATTGATCACCGTGCGCTCGGACTTCGGCGTGCCGGGCTTGCCGACATTGGAGAAAGTGAACACGCCGTGCGTGCCGTAAAGCCAGCCGTCCGGGCCCCACGTGAAATCATTGATCGTCTCGTGCGTGTCCTCATTTCCCCAGCCATCGAGCACCACCTCCGGCTCGCCGTCGAACTTGTCCACGCCGTCCTTCGTCGGAAAAAAAAGCAGGTTCGGCGGTGCCCCGACCCACACGCCGCCGTGGCCCACGGCGATGCCGCTGGCAAAGGTGAGCTTGTCGTAAAACACCGTGCGCTGGTCCGCGCGCCCGTCGCCATCGGTGTCCTCGAAGATGATGATGCTGTCCTTCCTCTCGCCGGGGCACACGGGGTAGTTCGTATTCGTCACCACCCACAGCCGCCCGCGATCGTCCTGCGCATAGGCGATCGGCTGCACGATGTCCGGCTCGCCCGCGACCACCTGCACCTTGAATCCCGGCGGCAGCTTGAACGCCTTCGCCGTCTCCTCCGGCGTGAGCGAGGGTTCCTTCGCGACGGGGCGGCCTTTGTCTTCGAGCGGATTCTGCGGCGGAGCCTTGCCGCCGAGAGGCGTCGCTGCGAATGCGGTGGAAGCGAAGGTGAGAGCGAGGAGAAATGTGCGCATGTGGAGTGAAGCTGGACAGCCCGCGAGGGCCGCGAGACTTGGAGCGTGCCGAAAGGCCGCGTGCCAACGCAAGGACGCAGCGCGGGCGGGGTCACAAAGCAGGCGAGATTTTCAACCTCGCGCGGGCGAGCGCAGCGAGAGGAGCGCCGCGCGTCCCGCCGGCCACGTCCACGCGCCGCAGGCCTGATCTCCTTTTCTGCGTTTGCGTGTTCACGGGAACGCGCCAAGGAAGTGACGCTGCGCGTGGGCGCAGTGGCCGCCGGGACGGGCAGCGCTCCATGCGCTCCGCGCCATCCCGCCGCCTTCGCCCATCCTCCTGCGCGAGGTTGAAAACCTCGCCTACTTTGCGCCGCCGTAGCTGCCGTTGATTTCTGCCGTCCCCCGCGGGACTTGCGCCGCTGGCGCGCATGGACCCAGCGCTGAAGCGGCGGGCAATTTTCGGTTTGCCGCTGTGCTCACGTGCCGTCATTCGTTGATGATCGGTTCAACTCTTCACCCCACAAAGCAAGAACAGGAAAACCTCCATGAAAAGCGCCGGAACAAAAAAGGAACTGTCACCAAAAGAACGCGAAGAGCTTCTCAAAGCCTTGAAGGCCCGCTTTGAGAAAAACATGAACCGTCATCAGGGAATCGAGTGGGCGAAAGTGCAGGCAAAGCTGGAAGCCAATGCCGACAAACTGCGGTCACTCGGTGAAATGGAGAGAACCGGCGGTGAACCGGATGTGGTCGGCTACGATAAGAAGACGGGCGAAACCCTCTTTTTTGATTGTTCACCGGAAAGCCCCAAAGGCCGCGTATCTGTTTGCTACGACCGTGAAGGGCTGGAATCCCGGAAGGAACACCGGCCGAAAAATACCGCCATGGATATGGCCGCGGCCATGGGCGTGGAGCTATTGACGGAAGAACAATATTTCGAGTTGCAGAAACTCGGGGAGTTCGACACGAAGACAACGACTTGGGTGAAAACCCCCGATGATATTAGAAAGCTCGGCGGCGCACTCTATGGGGATCGCCGCTATGGCCGTGTCTTCATCGGTCATAATGGTGCGCAGTCTTACTATAGCGCCAGGGGGTTCCGTGGCTCGCTCAGGGTTTAGATTTGGTCTGCGAATTTTGGACGCCGGAGGCGTCATGGAAATTAGCCGGTGGTCGAGCGAACGCAGCGAGCGAACACCACCGGAACTGCATCCCAGCAAACATCCGCCCCGGATGGGGCGGCGGAAATCCTGTGCGGACGTTTTTTCATGCGGGCGTTTTCCCGCGCCCCATCCGGGGCGCATCCGTTTTGTTCTGGCGATCCGGTGGTGTTCGCTTCGCTCGACCACCGGCTAATTTCCATTGTCCCGCCGGGACACTTGAACCGACACAGGTCTTCCAAACACTGCAAGATTCCGTACAGGCTCAAATCAGATTTTAGGCCGTTTCGCGTCTTGCTCCGGCAAAGGAAACCACCAGCGTTGCCGTCGTGCGAGTCGTCATTGATACCAATGTCCTGCTGTCTTCTCTCCGTTCGCGGCACGGAGCATCCTTTCGTCTCGTCCAGAAGCTCGGCTCGGCGCAGTTTCAGCCTGTCATTTCGCCACCGCTTTGCCTGGAATATGAGGATGTCTTTCGCCGTCCTGGGCTGGCACCGGGCCATTCCCCGCAGGACATTGGCGACTTTCTCGACTACTTCCTGTCCCAGTGTGTCGAGTGCCGGATTCACTTTCTCTGGCGGCCACATTTGCCCGACCCCAAGGACGATTTGGTGCTCGAACTGGCCTTGGCCGGCAGCGCGCAGTTCATCATCACCCACAACACCCGCCATTTTCGGGGCGCGGACGCCCTTGGGATTCGGGCGGTGACACCGGACGGTTTCCTGCGTATTCTTTCCGCACCATGAGCACGCTCAACGTCAACATTCCGGAATCGCTTCGCCGCCGCGCGCAGTCTCTCGCGGAGGACGATGGCGTTCCGCTCGACCAATTCATCGCCACGGCCCTCGCCGAGAAGGTCGCTGTGCTCGATGCCGACAGCTACATCCGCGAGCGTGCCACACGCGGCAGCCGCGAGAAGTTTGACCGCGTGCTTTCCAAGGTTCCGGACGTTGAACCCGAGGAGCATGACCGTCTCTCGCCACCCAACGCGGCGTGACAGAACCCCGCCGATGATTTCTGCCGTCCCCTGCGAGACTCGCGCCGCTGGCGCGCATGGACCCAGCGCTGAAGCGCTGGGCTATTTTCGGTTTGCCACAAGCACGGACGCTGCGTCATCGTCCGAAGCGATGAGGCCGCACCACTTGCTAAACTGAGACTTCAAAATGCGAATCGCCAACAACATACCGCACCCGATTCCATACCAAGGAAGCAAGCGATGGCTTGCTTCGACTATTTGCGGCTGCATTCCTCAAGGTGTCCGCACGATTTACGAGCCATTCGCTGGTTCCGCAGCCGTTAGTCTTTACGCAGCCGCCAGCCAATCTGCCAATAGTTTTGTGATCGGTGATCTCCATAAACCCATTGCAGATTTGTGGGATGCAATCATCACGGCGCCACACGAGCTCGCCGACGAATACGAAAGGCTGTGGCATGAGCAACCCAGTATGGGCAAAGCGCACTTCAATGAAGTGCGAAGGGTATTTAACCAAGGTCCGCAACCTGCCACGTTTCTATATCTCCTCGCCAGATGCGTCAAAGCAGCGATTCGGTATAACCGAAACGGCGAATTCAACAATACTGCAGACCACCGACGGCGTGGGGCCAGGCCCAACATCATGCGGGAGAACATTGTCGGCGCTGCAAAGCTTTTCGCGGGCAAGTCA
The DNA here is from genome assembly GCA_038326125.1 of Chthoniobacterales bacterium. GTDB lineage: Bacteria > Verrucomicrobiota > Verrucomicrobiia > Chthoniobacterales > Chthoniobacteraceae > SXWH01. The sequence continues at coordinate 1,867 of JBBQJR010000183.1, read as the reverse complement.
CGCGTGTTGAATGCGCATTATCTCGACACGCTGCGAGATGCGGAGAGTTCCGACGTGATTTATCTTGACCCACCGTATCAAGGCACTAGCGGCGAGCGCGACAGTCGTTACGTGAAAGGAATGGACTTCTCTGAATTCTGCGATGGCTTGCAGAGCCTCGTGAGAAGAAACTTGTCGCTTATCATCTCATACGACGGGCGCGTCGGCGGCAAAATCTATGGTCAGCGGCTTCCGGATTCGTTGAAGTTGCGAATGTTCGAAATCAAAGCCGGACGATCAACGCAGGAAACTCTGCTTGGCCGTGACGGGATCACATACGAGTCGCTCTACATTTCAGAAAGCCTGCTAGACCGCATCGAGCGCATGCCGCAATTACTTTCTCAACCCACGTGCCCCTCCGAGGAATTGCTGCTCCTTTGATTGCTCGGTATGGCGAAACCCAAATACTCCGCGGAACTACTGGCGGCCGTTGCGAAAGTAACGACTAAGCGAGGAAAAATTCTTGTCGAACATATTCTGAAGCATGGCTGCGTTTCGACGGAAGATTTGGAGATAGTTTATGGATTGGCTGATGCCGCGAGTGCGGCTCGTGATGTCAGAGACGCCGGCGTGCCGTTGGCAAAGACATCCGGCAAGCGGAAGACGGGTCGCCAGATGGCTGTCTATTCCTTCGGCGATCCATCTCTCATCCGTGGCGATCGATTCCAAGGACGAAAGGCATTTGCCAAGGGCTTTAGAGAAGTGCTAGTCAATACACACGGTTCCAAATGCGCGATCTGTTCTACTCCATATGAGCCGCGATATCTCCAAATCGATCACCGTGTTCCGTATCAAATCGCCGGTGACGCTGGTGATGCGAAACGACCGCTCGAAGACTACATGCTTCTTTGTGGCTCCTGCCAACGGTCGAAATCGTGGTCATGCGAACACTGCGACAACTGGCGCGAAGGGCGACAACTCGAAATCTGTCGAACTTGCTATTGGGCCGTTCCTGAGGACTACACCCATATTGCCTTGAAAGACCATCGGCGGCTGGAAATCGTCTGGCTTGGGGAAGAGGAAGTATTCGACCATACTAAACTCAAGGCACTGGCCAACAAGAACGCGATAGCACTTCCGCTTTATGCTAAAGCTGCCCTTGCCGAGCATGTGCGACGACAGCAGGACATGTAATTTGTTGCGTGAAGGCGACGATTCTCGGAGCAAGACCTCGGCTAATCTTCACGACTCACTTTGCGCTCAGCATCTCTGACGTGACTCGACAATCCGAAGTGACGCCGCCAATCCTTGCGGAATGAAATACCTCCCCACTCTTTTCTCCGCCGTCCTGCTGCTCGCCGCGACGGCCAGCATTTCATTCGCAGCCGATGCCATTCCCGCGACGAGCGCGGATGGGCGCGTGCTGAATCTTGGGTTTGAGGATGGCACGCTGCGGGATTGGACGGCGGCGGGGGAGGCGTTTGCGAAGCAGCCGGTGAAGGGGGAGATCGATCAGACGCGGCCGTATGGGAAAGATCGCGTGTCGAATCGCAAGGGGGACTACTGGATCGGCGGATTCGAGTTTGATCATCACGACAAGGCGAAGGGCACGCTGACTTCCGTGGAGATCAAGGTCACGCAGCCTTGGGCGAGCTTTCTCGTGGGCGGCGGGGCGCTGCCGGGGACTCGCGTGGAGATCGTGACGAAGGACGATGGGAAGGTGATCCACACGGCGCGCGGCGTGAACGATGAGCGGATGGCGCGCTCGGTCGTGGATTTGCGGAAGTTCGACCAGCGCGAGATTTTCATCCGCATCGTGGACGAGGAGACGGTGGGGTGGGGGCATGTGAACTTCGATGACTTCATCTTCCACGCGGAGGAGCCGAAA
>JBBQJR010000182.1:0-6868 GCA_038326125.1 Chthoniobacterales bacterium | reverse complement strand
GTCGTGGTGACCAAGTAGCGTCCCGGAAAAAAATTGCGTTCGCTTTTCCCTTTGCGCGCCGCGCGGCGATTCCGCATCTAGTCCTCGCGATGGCCTTCTCTGCCGAACAAGCACTCACTCTTCTGCGCAACGCGCAGACGCACGATCGTCTGGCGCACGCGTATTTGATCACCGGTCCCGTCGGCAGCGGCACGCGCGAAGTCGCCGCCGGCCTCACCGGCATCCTCCTCGGCGACCCGGCGGCGCCGCTCCAGCATCCCGATGTCCACATCGCCGAACCCGAATCGAAATCGCGCCGCATCACGGTCGATCAGGTGCGCGAACTCGAGCGCGAGTTGCAGATGCGCTCGCTCCGTGGCGGGCGGAAAGTCGTGATTATTTTCGACGCCGACCGCCTCATGGAGCAGGCCGCAAACGCCTTTTTGAAAACACTCGAGGAGCCGCCGCGCAACTCACACATCCTCCTCGTCACCAATTTTCCCGAGCTGCTCCTCGAGACGATTCTCTCCCGCTGCATCGAGATCCCGCTCGTGGCCGGCGTGCGGCGCGGGCTCACCGATCGCCAGCGCCGGCTCGCGGAATTACTGTGCCAGTATTTCACCGTGCCGCGCCCGGAGTTACCGCAGATTTTCGGCCTCGTCCGCGAAGTGCAGGCGCTCATGGCCGAGGCGAAAGTGGCCATCTCCGGCGAGACGGAGGCCGCGTTCAAGACCGAGGCGAAGCGCTTTCGCGAAGCCAGCGGCGTGGACAAAAATTGGATCGATGACCGCGAGGATTTTCACAAGGCGCTCGCCGAAGCGCGCTATCGCTACGAGCGCGCCGTGCTCGTGGACACGCTCGAATCCTGGTGGGCCGACGTGCTCCGCCAGCAGCAAAACGCCCCGCATCTCGACCTGCCGGAATTTTCCGCCGACACCGCCGCGCTCGCCGTCCGCCTCGGCATTTCCGCGGTGATCGATCGCGCCGCGGCCATCGGAAATTTGCGAGAAAATTTCGGCCGCAACGTGCAGGAGCAACTGGCCATCGAGGTCGCGTTTCTCGACGCCTTCGCCGCATGAATGCGCTCCTCGCGGTCGCGGAGCAAAATTTCGCCTTCCTCGGCGCCGTCGCGACCGGCGCATTCACCATCGCGCTGATCGTCAATGTGTCCTCGCTCTACTCGAAGGACATGAACCGCAAATCCGGCCACGCGGCCACGCTGCTTTTCCTCGCGCTCATCCTCGAGTCCGCGACTTGGACCGTGCGCACGTTCGGCGGCGGGAGGGAGACCGGCGCCTTCTGGGTCATCGTCGCCGCCGCGGTGCTGCACGTCCTCAGCGCCACCATCGCTTTGCGCGCCTGCTGGGAGCATCGCACCATCGGTCGCTGGCCGCACGGTCGCCGTCGCGCAGCGTGGGGATTTTGGCTGAACGTGATCGCGCTGCTCACCCTCGCCGCGTGGTTTTACCTCGGCGAAAATCCGGTCATGTACAAGCGCATCTTCGAGTGAGGCATCACGTTTCCGGCACCGTCCCGCCCGCGTCGCGGATGATTTGATCCACGGCCGCCACGTCCTCAAAGGCGAGATGCTTCCGCTGGTATTTGTTCCAAAGAACCCGGCGCAGTTCGAGCAAATCGTCCATCGGCGGCGCGTCGTAGTACGTCCACGATACGTCATCGCGCAGCTTGGCCTGGATGCGCCACTTCCCGCCAAATTTCTCCGCGCGCACCTCGCGCTTTTCGCCTTCGTCCGTCGTGTGTTTCCAAGCGTGAATATTGCGGGTTCCCATTTTCGATGGAGCAGGATTTCGATTTCTGCGAGATACACGCCGCTTTGAACGATCTCCGCAAGCTCCTGCTTTGGCTCCTCGGCTCGCTCGCGGTCGGCGCGCTGCTCGCGCCGCTGATTTTCAAATGCGGCCACGCGCTCGCGGACCGGAATATTTTTCCCGGCGTCACCGCGCAGGGCTTCCACCGCTACTTCAGCCGCACCGTTGAAATCGTCGCGCTCGTGCTGCTGTGGCCGCTCGCGCGTTCTCTGCGCGTGCGCTCCGTCGCCGAACTCGGGCTGCGCACGGATCCAAAATGGGTGCGCCGCCTCGCGTTCGGCTTCATCGCGGCGGTCGCGCTCATGGCGGTGATGTCGCTCATCCTGTTCGCGTTTGGCGGCATCATTTTCCGGCCACCGGAGCAGCGCCTTCTTGGCGAATTGCCGAAGGTCCTTTTCACCGCCGCGTGCGTCGGCTTCATCGAGGAATGCATTTTCCGCGGCGCGATTCTCGGCCTGCTCCAGCGCTCGATGTCGCGACGTGGCGCGCTCGTCGGCTGCGCGATTTTTTTCGCCGCACTGCATTTCATCCAGCCGGTCAAAACGGAAATCGCGGCTGCCGACCTGACATGGTCATCGGGCTTCGCACTGATCCCAAAAGTGTTTGGTCAGTGGAGCGATCCGATGCTGGTCGCCGCGTCGTTCACGACACTGCTCGCGGTCGGCGGCGTGCTCGGCTGGGCGACGCAGCGCACGCACGCGCTCTGGCTCGCCATCGGCCTGCACGCGGGTTGGGTGTTTTGCGTGCAGGGTTTCGTAAAATTCGGATCCTTCGCACCGGGAATGCTCCCGTGGATCGGAGCGGATATCCGCATCGGCCTCGCGCCGCTCGCCACCATCATCCTCACCGGCTTCGTCTGCCGCGCCTGGCTCGACCATGGGAATCGCCAAGACCGCCCGTAGATTTTTCCGCGCGCTCGGCACGCTCTGCTTCCCGCCGCATTGCGCCGCGTGCTGCGCCGCGACCGAGCCCGGCATCCAAGTGTGCGACGGGTGCGCTGAGAAAGTGCAGCGCATCGTCGCGCCATTTTGCGAGCGCTGCTCGCAGCCGGTCGACGGCGCGATCACGCAGCGGTTCACCTGCTCAAATTGCGCCGGACGGGAGTTGCATTTCGAGTGCGCCGTCGCCGCCTGCCTCAGCCACGGAGTCGTTCGCGATTTCATCCACGCCTTCAAATACAACCACCAGTTTCACCTCCGCCGCCCGCTCGCCAACTGGCTCGCCGAAACGCTCGATGACCCGCGCATTGCGTCGCGCCCGATGGATGCGCTCGTCCCCGTGCCGCTGCACCACATCCGCTTTCGCGAGCGCGAATTCAACCAGGCTGCCGAGCTCGCGACGCTGGTTTCGGAGCGCTGCGGCGTCCCCGTTTTGCCCGCGCTGAATCGCACGCGCTACACCTCCACGCAGACGAAACTCGACCGTGCCGAACGCATGGAAAACTTGCGCGGCGCCTTCCGCGTGCGCCACACTGCGCACGTGAAAGGCCGACACCTCGTCCTCGTTGACGACGTCTTCACGACGGGCTCCACCGTCGAGGAATGCTCGCGCGTGCTGTTGCGCGCGGGTGCGTCGTCTGTGAGAGTCATCACCGTCGCTCGCGGCTGAACCGCAAAAAATTCCGACGCCGCCCAACCTCATCGCCCGCAATTTTAAAGTACTTGGCAACCACCGCGACGCCTCCGCTGCCCACGCCAGAATCTGATCCTCCAAATTCCATGGGAATCTTCTCCAAGCCGGTCTTCACCTCCGCCAAAAAACGCGAACTCCCCGCCGGTCTCTGGACGAAATGTCCGAACTGCGCCGAGATCATCCACAACCTCGAAATCGAGCGCAACGCGCGCATCTGCCCGAAGTGCGAGCACCACTTCATGCTGAATGCGCACGACCGCCTCGAACTCCTGCTCGACCCCGGCACCTTCGAGGAGCACGACGCCAAACTTACCTCGGTGGACACGCTGAAATTCACCGGCCAGGCCAGCTACACCGACCGTCTGAAAAAGTATCAGAAAGCCACCGGCCTGCTTGATGCCGTGATCACCGGCACCGGCCATATCGAGGGAAAGAAGGTGAGCATCGCCGTGATGGATTTCGGCTTTCTCGCCGCCACGATGGGCAGCGTCGTCGGCGAAAAAATCACCCGCGCCATCGAGCGCGCGACGGCGCAGAAATTGCCTGTCATCATCGTCAGCGCGAGCGGCGGCGCGCGCATGTACGAGGGCATGCTTTCGCTCATGCAAATGGCGAAAACCTGCGGCGCACTCGCGCGGCATGCCGATGCGCGGCTGCCGTACATTTCCGTGCTCACCGACCCGACCACTGCGGGCGTGATGGCGAGCTACGCGAGCGTCGGCGACATCATCATCGCCGAGCCGCGCTGCATGATCGGCTTCGCCGGCCCGCGCGTCATCCGCGAGACCACGCACCAGGATTTGCCCGCCAATTTTCAGACCGCGGAATTTTGCGTGGACCACGGCCTCGTGGACATGATCGTGCATCGCAAAAAGATGAAGGAGACGCTCGCCAGCCTCCTCGGCTACCTCGCGCCCTCGGCTTCGGCGGCCGCGTGAATTATCGCGAAGCGCTCGGCTGGCTCTACGGCCTCCAAGTCCACGGCATCATGCTCGGCTTGGAAAATATCCGCCGGCTTTGCGAAGGAGTTGGCGTGGAGGTGGCGAGCAGCGAAAAGCGCCGTTTCATCCACGTCGCGGGCACGAACGGCAAGGGTTCCGTCTGCGCGCTGCTCGCTGCGGTGTGCGTCGGGGCGAAGCGCCGCACCGGCCTCTACACCTCACCGCACCTCGTCAGTTTTCGCGAGCGCATCCGCCTGGGGCCGAATCAAATTCCCGAGGAGCACGTCGCCGAGGAACTCACGAAAATTCGCGACCTCATCGCGGATTGGGAGCGCACGCCGACTTTTTTTGAAGTCACCACCGCGCTCGCGCTCGCGTGGTTTCAGCAGCCGAACGCGGAAATTGTCATCCTCGAAACCGGCCTCGGCGGCCGGCTCGATGCCGCGAACATCGTCACGCCCGCCGTCTCCGTGCTCACGCCCGTCGGTCTCGATCACACGCAGTATCTCGGCACCACGCTCACCGCGATCGCGGGAGAAAAGGCGGGCATCATCAAGCGCGGCGTGCCGGTCGTCTCCTCACCGCAGCCGCCGGAAGTCGAATCCGTCTTCCGCGCCGCCGCTGAAGTCGCAGGTGCAACGCTCCATTTTGTGCGGCAGCCGATTCCGGAAAATTGGCCGCTCGCGCTCGCCGGCAGGCATCAGCGCTGGAATGCCGCGCTCGCCTTCGCCGCGCTCATCGAGTCCGGGATGCGTCCCGAGCCGCGCATCGTAAGCGAGGCCTTCGCGAACGTCGAATGGCCCGCGCGTTTTCAGCGTGCGGATGATCGCATCGTGATTGATGGCGCGCACAATCCGCCCGCCGCCGCGCAACTCGCCGCGACGTGGCGCGAGGAATTTCACGAGGAACGCGCGACGCTCATCCTCGGCATCCTCGCGGACAAAGACGCGCCGGGCGTCATCGCCGCATTGCTCCCGATCGCCGCGCGCATCATCTGCGTCCCTGTGCGGAATCCGCGCGCGCTCGCACCCGAAGAACTCGCCGCGTTCATCCGCGCGCAGTCGCCGGCCATCGCGGTGACGGTCGCCAAAAATCCGGCCGCCGCGTTCGCACAGGCGCGCGCGGAAACTGATCGCATCCTCGTGGCCGGATCCCTTTTCCTCGCGGGCGAATGCCTCTCGCTCCTCGGCCTCGCCGACGGCGCGCCCGAGTGGAGCACGCAGTGAAATGTAGCGCCGACGAGTCGTATGTAGCGCCGACGAGCCGTCGGCCATCGGCGTGGAAAGCCGGAGTGCTCTCGGAAAAGGAAGATCGTGCGTCGCTGCAAGACTTGCTGTTGGACGCCGGTGCCGACGGCTCGTCGGCGCTCCATTTTTTGCGGCGCTACTCGGACGGCTCCATGAAATAGAGCCCGGTCGTCATCGGAAAAGCGTTATCCATCGGCATCCGTTTCATCGCGTGTTTCGCGCCCCACGAATCGGAGTAGATGAGTTCGGCCGTCTTGCTGTTGTAGCCGATGATGAGCCGCATGTGGCCACCGCGCGCCTGCGGGATTTCCGCCTCGGGATACAGGCCGAGTTCCACGCCCCACATCACCGGGATTCCTTTGTCGATTTTCTCCGTGATCTCGCGTTTGAATTTCTCAAAGTCGCCCTTCTTCTTCACCGTTTTGGATTCTTTCAGCGAGGCGGGATCCATCGATCCGTAGATTTCGCCGATGTCGATCACGCGCATCCCCGCGAGATTGATTTCCGATTTTTTGTTCCGCTTCGCCTCGCGATTGTAGTCGGTGATCATGCGGTTGAATTCCGCGTAGTCCCACTTGGAAATCGCGCGCACATGGACGTGCAACCGCCCTTGCAGCGCGGTGAGCGCCTTCAGCATCGCGTCCGGGCTCGTGCCGCCTTCCGTGCCGGTGTTCGCGACCTGCGCCATCTCGTGCTGGTCCACCGGCATCCCGTAGTAGCGGAAGACGCGCTCCGCCGTCGCGACGGCGCAATAACCTTTCGGGCCCTGATCCACCATCGGCATATTTTTGATGAACACATCGCCGCCGAGATCGCGCGTGAGATTTCCGAGCAGCGCCGCCTTGCTCACGCGCTGCCCCGCGGAGGGCGTGCTCGCGGCGAGCGAACCGAGGCCGAGTTGCTTCGGCAGCGGCGTCACGCGCAGCCGCACAAATTCCGGCCGGAAAGCCACGCCGGTCGTCTTCGCATCCTTTTGCGCGCTGTACTCGAGCAGCCAGACCGACGGCGCCTTCGACCACGAAAATCCCGTCGCCTTCACCGCGCTCGCATTTTGCCGGCCGAGGTCCACGGGCTGCACGCCGACATGCGCGGTGATCGCGGCCTTCCACGCCTCGAGCTGTTTTTCAAATTCCGCGCGGTTCGCGAAGCTGCCGCTGTCGCTGTCGCCGCGATTGAAAATCGAGAGGTTCACGCGAAAAAGCTTTCCGGATTGAAACTCGACGACCGCTTCCTTCACGGG
>JBBQJR010000181.1:0-6885 GCA_038326125.1 Chthoniobacterales bacterium | reverse complement strand
CGGTCCGGGCCGCCTCGAGCATGAGTTCGCCGAGCGACTGGCCGGCCAGCGCGCGCTGCCCGAGCCGCGAGACCGCTTCGTGCCGCAGCGCGCTGTTGCGCAGTTCGAGATTCACGCGGCCGAGTTCACCCGTGCGCTCGGCGACGCGCAGTTCGAGGCGCTCGTTCGCATTTTGGATCGCACGCTCGGCGGTGCGCTCCTTGGTCACGTCCTTGAGGAAGCCGACCATGCGGTCGATCTGCCCCTGCCGGTCGAGGAAGAAGCAGCCCTGCGCGTGGACGATGATTTCGCCGCCGCCCTTGCGGTACGCGCGGAACGCCTGCTCGAACGGATCGCGCGTCATCACCGCGATTTCGAGCCGCACATCGAACGATGCGAGGTCCCCGGGATGAACGATGCGCCGCAGCCGTTCCATGCCGCCGTCCATTTCCTCGGTGGAAAATCCGATCAGCTTTTCAAAATCGCCGCCATACGCGATTTCGCCCGAAAGCGTGTCCCAGTCGAAGACGACCTGCCCGCTTGCGCGGATCGCGGCGTTGTAGCGGTTCGCCCATTCGATGCGCTCGAGCTCGCGCTCCTTGTGCTCCGAGATGTCGCGGCAGATGCTCGAGATGAATTCCACTGCGCCATCCGCGCCGACGTGCGAGAGCACGACCTGCAGCACGGGATATTCGCGCCCGCTCGGCGAGAGCACCGCGGTTTCGCCCGACCACGATCCGTCCGCCTGCGCGACGGGCAGGGCTTCCTGCACGAGAATTTCGTAGGCCCACTCCGGGTGAAGGTCGCGCAGCGTGTGCTCGGAGACATTCGCGTCCGCCGGGAGATCGAGCAGCCGGCGGCCCGCGGCATTCAGGTAAAGCAGCCGGCCAGCGCGATCCGTCATCGCGACGACATCGGTGGTCGCTTCAAAAATCCGGGCGAAGCGCGACTGCGGCTCGTCTGGAAAACGCTCGCCGATCAGGGCGGTGATGGGACTGGCGGTGGGCATGGGCAGGTCGGGCAGTGGATGCCCCTTCGGCTCAGGAGCAAGCCAGATGAGTGCCATGCCCACAACGGAGATCCGCGAAATTACGGCCCGCGTGCCGGGTGCCGGCGGAGCGGTCGCGCAGCTTCATCTCGCGCGATCAATCAGGCAGCGGCTGGCCTTTCGTCTCGGGGCCGAACCAGATGATGCTCATGCCGACGAGGTAGATGGAGGCCATCACGGAGGCGGCCTTCGGAAAACTGTTGTCGAAAAACTTGATCAGATTTGCCGTCTGCAGTCCGCCCACCGCGGCAATGATGCGGCCGAAATTAAATGCAAAACCTTGACCGGTCGCGCGACATGCGGTCGGAAAAAGCTCCGGCAAATACAGCGGGAAAAAACCGTAGAACGACGCCGTGACCGTGCCGGCGACGAAGGTGCAGAAAAGGAAGTAAGATCCGTAGGCCGTGTTCGTCTGGTAGAGCAGCAGCGCACCGCCGATGGAGGCGACGCACAGCACCGCGTAGGTGATGCGCCGGCCGAAGCGGCCCGCGGCGAGCGCGGCGAGCATCGTGCCGACGATGGCACCCGCCGAGAGCCAGAAAAGCGTCCATTCCTTCGCGTTCACGACCGTGGGCGCGAGCTGCTCCTTCACCCAGCGCGGTGCCCATTGCGTGGAGCCCCAGGTGCCGAGCAGCGCCACGGCGGCGAGCCCCGCGCCGAAGAGCATCATCTTGATCACATGCCCGCTGTGGCGGTCCGCCATCGTGCCGGCGGCTTCCGCGCGCTGGAGATATTTTCGTACCGGGTGCAGGAAACCCACGAGGGCCACGGCGAGTCCTACGACCGTCGTCACGGTCGCCCACGCCGGCGACAATCCGATCGGCGACCACGCCCAGATGATGACGAGCGCCGCGACGCTGCCAATGAGCACGCCTACGAGATCCACGGGTGCCCAGTGCGAAGTCGTGCCGCGCGCGCGCTCGGCCTTCCACTTTTCCGATTCGGGCACGAAGAAAAGAATGAAGAAGATCAGCAGCGCGGGGAGCGCACCGCTGATCATCAGCAGTCGCCACGCGGAATGATCGAGGAAGCGGGCGGCGGTCGTTTCCGAAAAACCGAGGTTGAGAAAAATGCCGTGCGCCTTCCCGATGAAACCGAGCAGCACCATGCTCAGCACCGCGACGAGCAGGTAGCCGACGTTGGCCGCCGCACCGATGAGGCCCGCGGTGAGCGCGCGCGATTTGCCCGACCAGATTTCATTCACCAGCGCCACGCCGAGCGACCATTCTCCACCCATCCCGAGCGACGCGACGAAACGCAGCGCCGCGACATGCCACGCCTGCGTCGCGAAGCCGCACAGCCCGGTGAAAATCGCGTAGGTCACAATGCTGAGCGCCATCGCACGCACGCGTCCGATTTTGTCGCCCAGCCAGCCGAAGAGCACCCCGCCGCTCGCGGCGCCGACGAGGAAAACCGCGATGATCGCGCCGAACCACTTCGCCGCATTTGCCGCCTCTTCGGGGCCGAGCAGATCCGTGAGCGCGGGTTGCCCGATGAGCGGGAACAGGCCCATTTCAAATCCATCGAACAGCCATCCGAGAAAGGCGGCGAGCAGCGTGAGTCCGGGACGCGAGCGGGAGGAGGTCATGGGCAGGGTGGGTGAGTGCGAAGCGCGAATGAATGACGATCCGCGGAAAATACAGAAGCTTCAAATCAGCGGGGGTTCGCCCGCGGCGCATGGTCACGCCAAGGCGCGATGGCGCAAAGGAGCGAAGGGCGCTGGTCTTCTTTGCGGCTTGGCGTCTTTGCGTGATCAAACGAACCATCCCCAAAGCTCCCACGATCTTTTCCGCGAAGTCTGTTGAATTTGGAAGTTCGACGCTGCCGTTCCATGCTGGAAGTTCCGCGCGGGCAGCGCGGCGCTTCCTCTCAACCCGCAACTTTCAACTCTCAACTCCGCATGGATCCCCTCGAAGAAAATCTCCGTGACTGGCTCGCCGCCGATCTTGCCGACATCGCGAGCACGTTCATGCCGTTCGGAAAATACAGCCGTGAGCACTATCCGCCGCACGGTGTGCCGCTGTTCGATTTGCCGCTCGAATATCTTTGCTGGTTCGAAAAACAAGGCTGGCCGGCCGGCCGCATCGGCGAGTTGCTCCGCGTGCTGCACCAACTCAAGACCGACGGCTGCGATGAAGTCTTCGACCGTTTCCGGCAGGCGAGGGGAGGGCGCACTTCACTGCGCGAGCGGTGACGCTGGCATCGGCGATTTCCAAATCGGCACGTCTTCTTTCATCCGATCAATCAGTGCGCCGCAAAATGCCAGCGCCTGCCCGCGATGCTTCGCCTCCACGCGCACGAAGAGCGACGCCTCCCCCACACGCACCTCGCCCAGTCGGTGAATCACGAGCACGTGCTGGATCGGATGCAGCATCGCGAGTTCCGCGATGATGCGATCGAACTCACGTCGCGCCATCGGCTCGTACGCCTCGTAAATAAGCCCCGCGATTTTTTCCGCGCCCTCGCTTTCGCGCACGACGCCGTGAAATTCCACGACCGCGCCGACCTCGCGCGACGCGGGCACTTTCGCGCCCGCGGAAATCGGCCCCGAGACAAAAATAACTTCGCTTTCCATGGCTATCCTCCGCTCACCGGCGGCAGCAGCGCGAGTTCCTGCGCGAACGGCCCCACCGCGTCGTCCCACGCCGCGTATTCGCAATTTACCGCCACGCGCACACTGCCCGGATCGAATGCCGGCGCGAGGCGCGCGAGGATGTCGCGCGGCGTCTCCTGCGGCCCGCATTCCACGAGCATGTCGCGCCAGCCGAGCCGGTCGGCGGCTTGGGCAAAGGCGAGGAGCTTCACGGAAATCATGCGCGCACTGTATCGCTGGCCGGCCGTTTGAAAATGCCGCGCTGCGAAATTCGATTGGCCCGCCGTCGCGCGGCACGTCACAAAGATAGGCCATGCTCACCGTTTCCGAAGCCCGCGCCCTCATCGCCGAGCAAGTCCGCCTGCTCGCAGCCGAACGCGTTCCTCTCGCCGAGGCCCGCGGTCGCGTGTTGCGCCAGGCGCTTGTGACCGAGGAGGACATCCCGGCTTTCGATCGCTCCGCGATGGATGGCTACGCGGTGAACGGCGACGGCACCGGTCCGTTTACGATTGTCGCGGACATTCCTGCGGGCGCCATTTTCAAGCGAAGAATTGCCCCCGGCGAATGCGCGCGCATTTTCACCGGCGCGGCGATTCCCGACGGGACGACGCACGTGGTGCTGCAGGAATTTGCGACGCGCACGGGGGCTTCCGTTTCCTTTTCGCAGCGCGACGCCGCGGCGAATATCCGCCGCCGTGGCGAGGATGCGCGCGAAGGCGCGGTGCTCATCGAGCGCGGTGCGCGGCTCGGCCCGGCGGAGCTTTCGCTTTTCGCGCAGGTCGGAAACACGAACGCTTTCGTCTCGCGGCGCCCGCGGATTTTGCACGTCGGCACCGGCAGCGAAATCGTCGCGCCGGATGCCACGCCGCAGCGGGGCCAAATCCGCGACAGCAATTCCACGCTCGTCGCCGCGCTCGTCGCGGAAGCCGGCGGGGAGATCATCGCGCAGCAGCGCACGGGCGATGATTTTTCCGCGCTGCTCGCCGCGGTGCAATCCGTGCCGATGGAAAATTGGGAAGTGCTCCTGCTCTCCGGCGGCGCGAGCGTGGGCGATCACGATCTCGGGCTGCCGGCGCTGCTCGAACTCGGCTTCACGATGCATTTCCGGCAACTGAATCTCCGCCCCGGCAAACCACTCATTTTCGCCACGCGCGACCGACAGGTCGCATTCGTCATCCCCGGCAATCCGCTCTCCCACGTCATCTGCTGGCACGTCGTCATCCGCGCTGCGCTCGACATGCTCACGACCGGCAGCGCCGAATTCGGACTCGCGACCGCGGTGCTCGGCGGCACCGCGCCATTGCGTGGCCACCCGCGCGAAACGTGGTGGCCCGCGCGTCTCTCGTGGGAGGGCGACGCGCCCGTTTTGCTGCCGCTGAAATGGCAAAGCTCCGGCGATCTCACCGGGCTCGCCGGACTCGATGCGCTCATCCGCGTGCCGTCCGATCGGGCGCCGGTTCAGCCGGGGGAGAAAATTTCCGCGCGTCTCATTCGCTGCCCCGTTGCCTAGCGGTGCTCGCTTTTTCAAAATCACGCGCCGATTTTTCCGTCATGCCGAAAAAGACTTTCAGCCACCTCGACGCGAAAGGCGCGGCGCGCATGGTGGACGTGGGCGCGAAACCCGTGCAGCGCCGCACCGCGAGCGCCGAGGGCTTCGTGCATTGTGCCGTCGCAACGATCCGCGCGCTGAAAAAAAGCGCGCTGCCGAAAGGCGACGTGCTTGCGGTCGCGAAGATCGCGGCGATTCAGGCGGCGAAACGCTGCGATGAACTCATCCCGCTCTGCCACTCGCTGCCGCTCGATGCGGTGGAGGTGAATTTTCAAATCCTCGCCAATGCCGTGCGCATCGAGGCGACCGCGCGCACGACCGCGAAGACGGGCGTGGAGATGGAGGCGCTCACCGCGGTGAGTGTCGCGGCGCTCACGATCTACGACATGTGCAAGGCTGTGGACAAAGCGATGACCATCGGCGAAATCCGCGTGACCGCGAAAGTGAAGGGATGAAATTTGCGCGCATCACGCTCAGCGACCGTGCGAGTGCAGGCGTTTACGAGGACCGCAGCGGCCCGGCGATTGAACGATTTTTCGCGGAGCGATTCGTCACGGAAATCGAATGGGTGCGCGTGCTGATTCCCGACGAGCGCGCGGAGATTGAGACTGCTCTCCGTCGCGCGTGCGACGACGAGCGGTGCGCACTTGTCGTGACGACCGGTGGCACCGGCCCTGCGCCGCGCGACGTCACGCCGGAGGCGACGCGCGCGGTGCTCGAACGCGAAATGCCCGGCTTCGGCGAAATCATGCGCGTGCAGTCATTCGCGAAAGTGCCGACGAGCATCCTCAGCCGTTCGACCGCGGGGACGCGCGGCCATTCGCTGATCCTCAATCTTCCCGGCAACCCGCGCGCGATCGGCGAATGTCTCCCGCTGGTTCTGCCCGCGATCATTGAGTGTCTCGATCATCTCGGGCACGAGCGCGCAAAATTGCGCTGAAGCGACGTGACTGCGCTCGCGAGAGCGGGCGCTTTTTCCAATCGCGAGACCCGCGCTTTGGCGAGCGCCGCTACCGATCAGCCGCCAACGCGCGACATCTCCACCTTCGGCGCACGCACCGTTTGCGAAGAGCGGATTTCTGAGTAGCGATCGTCGCGCACTTTCCACACGGCACCGATTTTTTTGCGCAGCTCATCATCCGATGCTCCCGCGCGCAGCACGTCGAGCAGGGCGGTGCCTTGCGAGGCGAAGAGGCAGGTGAAAAGAGTTCCGTCCGCCGTCAGCCGCGCCCGCGTGCAGTCGCCGCAAAATGGCTTCGTGACCGATGCGATGATGCCGATTTCGCCGCCCGCCGCGGTGCGGAAACGCAGCGCAGTCTCGCCGGGATAATTCCGCGCGAGCGGCGTGAGCGGCATTGCCTCGCCGATGCGCGCGGCGATTTCCGCAGCGGGCACCACGTCGGCCATCCGCCAGCCGTTGCTGTTGCCGACATCCATGTATTCGATGAAGCGCACGATAAAATCCGGCCCGGAAAATCGCTCCGACATTTCCGCGACTTCGCCGTCGTTCACGCCGCGCTTCACGACCATGTTCAGCTTGATCGGCGAGAAGCCCGCGGCGCGCGCGGTGTCAATTCCGGCGAGCACGCGGTTCAGCGGAAAATTCATGTCGTTCATCGCGGCGAAAGTTTTTCCGTTGAGCGAGTCGAGGCTCACCGTCAGCCGCCGCAATCCCGCATCGCGCAGCGCCGCCGCCTTTTCGACAAGCAGCGAGCC
>JBBQJR010000180.1:0-6890 GCA_038326125.1 Chthoniobacterales bacterium | reverse complement strand
GCGGGCATCTCGGCCTGCCGCTCGGCTGTGCGGAAATCGGCGCAGTACTCTACGGCCACGCGCTCCAGCACAATCCCGCCGACCCGAAATGGCTGAACCGCGACCGCTTCGTCCTCAGCGCGGGGCACGGCTCGATGTTCCTGTATTCGTGGCTACACCTCAGCGGCTACGCCTCGGTGGATCACGAGCAAATTAAAAAATTTCGCGTGCTGCATTCGCACACCCCGGGGCATCCGGAATCGTTCGAGACCGCGGGCGTCGAGGCCACCACGGGGCCGCTCGGGCAGGGCGTGGCGAACGCCGTGGGCTTCGCCGTTTCGCAGAAAATGGCGGCGGCGAAATTCAACACGGCGCAACACGCGATTTTTGAAAACCACATCGTCGCGCTCGCGGGCGACGGGTGCATGCAGGAGGGCGTGGCGATGGAGGCGATCGCCTTCGCGGGGCATTTCAAATTGGACAACCTGATCCTCATTTACGACTCGAACGACGTGACGCTCGACGCGATGGCCGCGGCGACGCATAGCGAAAATGCGGCGATGCGCTTTGAGGCGATCGAGTGGGGAGTGCAGACGGTGGACGGCAACGACATGCAGGCATTTTTCGCGGCGTTTGAAAAAGCGAAGGCCGCGACCGGCAAGCCGCAACTCATCATCGCGCGCACGCTGATCGGAAAAGGCATCCCGGAAGTCGCAGGCACCGCGAAGGCGCACGGCGAGAGCGGCGCGAAATTTGTGGATGCCGCGCGTAAAAATCTCGGCCTTCCCGAGGAGCTCTTTTTTGTCAGCGCCGAGACGCGCGCATTTTTTGCCGGGCGGCAAAAGCAGCAGGCTGCGGCCTACGCGGAGTGGCAGTCCACTTTCGCCGCATGGCGCGCGGAAAATCCCGCGCTCGCGACGGAACTCGATTCCTTTGTCTCCGGCAAGATTGGTGCGGATTTGCTCGCGAAGATTCCGCCGTTTCCCGCGGACGCAAAACTCGCGACGCGCAAGGCGGGCAGCGACGTGCTGCAGCCGATCGCGGAGGCGGTGCCGCAGCTCATTTCCGGCAGCGCGGATCTGCACGGCTCGACGCTGAATTACATCAATTCGAGCAAGGACTTCGGCCCGCAAAATTGGGCGGGTCGCAACATCCGCTTCGGCATCCGCGAGCACGGCATGTGCGGCATCATGAACGGCATCGCGTACGACGGCATTTTCCGTGCGAGCGGCGCGACCTTCCTCGTCTTCGCGGATTACTGCCGCGGCGCGATCCGGCTCGCCGCGCTGAGCAAATTGCCGACTCTGTATATCTTCACGCACGACAGCGTGGGCGTGGGCGAAGACGGCCCGACGCATCAGCCCGTCGAGACGGTGAGCGGCCTGCGCGAGATTCCAAATCTCGATGTGATCCGCCCCGCGGATCCCGAGGAAACCGCGGGCGCATTTGCCGCCGCGCTCCAACGCACGAGCGGCCCGACGCTGCTCGCGCTCACGCGCCAGGCGGTGGCGAATTTGAACGACATCCCCGTGCAGACGCGCCGCGAGGGCGTGCTGAAAGGCGGCTACATCGCGGTGCAGGAAACCGGCAAGCTCGAAACCATTTTGCTCAGCGCCGGCAGCGAAGTGCAGCACGCGGTCGCCGCGGCGAAGACGCTCGGCGCCGGAGTGCGCGTCGTGAGCATCCCCAGCTTTTACCGGTTCGATCAGCAGCCGCAATCCTACCGCGACGAAGTGCTCCCGCCCGCGTGCCGCAAGCGCGTGGCGCTCGAGGCCGGCGTGTCTGGGCTCTGGTGGAAATACGTGGGCCTCGACGGCAAGGTGCTCGGCATCGATCGCTTCGGCCTCAGCGCGCCCGGCAGCAAGGTGATGGAAATCCTCGGCATGACGCCGCAGGCGGTCGTCGATGCGGCGAAGGCGCTGTAGCCTGCGTCGCGCGCGTGAGGCGTAGCGTAGCTCTCCAGAGCTGCGCGGAACTTGCGTGCGGGCGGCCACGCGCGCAGCGATTCCGCACGACCGAATGCGCAGCTCAGGAGAGCTACGCTACGTCCTCGGGAAGCTTCCGCGTGGCAGTAGCGCGGGTCACTTCGTGATCGGATTTTTTGATCACAGCAGCGTGAGCGGATTCGCCCGCGTCTTCAGCGGGAAGGTCACGCGCTGGCCGCCGAGGCGCTGCGACTCGAAGTCGGCGCTGATCATTTCCACGATGATGCGTCCGTCGTGCGCGCTGCACAGCGGCGGGCGATTTTCGCGGATGGCGGCGATGAGATCGCGTCCGCCGAGCGCGTGCAGCTGCCGCGCTTGCCGAGATTTTCGATCGGTTCGGCCTGGCCGATTCCGGCGCTGGAAATCGGTGTCCATGCGCGATTCGAGCGTCATTTGAAATAAATTGCCGGCGAGAAGGTGTGCGACGGGTTCGGCATCGGCGCGGATCGATGATGCCGCTGGTGCCGATGAGCTGCAGCCCGAAGCCCGCGTTTTTCACACCGGCTTTTTGCACCGACTCGAAGACTGCGGGGATGCCGCGCTCCCTCTCGAAGCGCGCGTGGACTTCAGAGGCGGATGAGGATGCGCGACGATGAGAGGGTTCCTCGAGGAATGCAGTGCCCAACTTTTGCGACCTTGGGCAACGGTGGCTCGCGGGGATTGGGGACATTCGCGTCGGTTGGCGGATGCGAGTTTTGGCCTCGCCGCGTTTCCCGTTGGATCGTTCGGCGGGGCGCGTACAGTCCGCGGCATGAAAAGAAAATCCGTTGTGCTGCTTGCGTTGGCGCTTCCGCTTTGCCTCGGTGGCTGCGGACGAAATGAAGTCACTTCATCCGAGGCTGTGCCCCCGACGGCACAGTCGGGCGAGCCGTTGTCGGTGCCCGTGATTATGCCGGAAGCCGCGCTCGGCGGTCGCACGCAGGCTGCACTTTCGGACGATGAGACGGCGAAATTCGAGGCGTGGTTCCGAAAGTACGGCCTCGATCCGAAAGACCCCGCGATGCTCGATGCGGACTCGGACGGCGACGGCTTTTCCAACCGTGAGGAATTCCTCGCGGGCACGAATCCGCTCGATCCTCATTCCATGCCGGGAATGCTCGATGGCGTCGTGATGAAGGAATTGAAGGAAGTGACGATCCCGGTGCTCGTGCGGGAAGTGAAAGGCGGCAAGGCGCGCGTGGAGCGGCTTGATGCGCCCGGCATGGAGGAGTGGGAGCAGGGCACGAATGTGAAGGGCCTGCCGTACCGCGTGATGGCGGTGAAGCAGGAGGTGAAGGCCGACAAACACGGCGTTTTCACCGACATCTCGCACGTGAAAATCGAGAATACGGACACGAAGGAGGTCTCGGTGCTCGTGCGCGATTTGCCCGCGCGCAGCAGCGAGACGCACGCGATCATCACCGGGTCGGATGGCTTGGAAAAATCCGTGCATGTGGATGAGGTGATCGAGCTGCCGGGGCAGAAGGGCAAAAAATACAAGGTGATCGAACTGCGGCCCGACCAGGTGGTGATCGAGGAAACCGGCACGCGGACTCCGCTGACGATTCCGAAACGCTGAGCCTGCTGCGCCCGAATTCATTCTGCGGAAACTGACGATGAAATTTCTCCACGTCCTCGCGTTGCTCGCAGTGTCGTCCGCGATCGGTTTCGCCGAGCCGCCCGTCGTCGCGGACTGGCCGCGCATCCTTGGTCCGACGGACAACGGCACCACGCCCGAGTCCGGTCTGCTGCAGAAATTTCCCGCGCAAGGAATGCGCATCGTTTGGGAAATGCCGCTCGGCAGCGGCATGGGCGGGCCGGCAATTTCCGCCAGGCGCATCGTGATTTTTCACCGGCTCGGCGAAAAGGAAACGGTCGAATGTCGTGATGCGGCGACCGGCAAGCCGCACTGGAAATTCGACTACGAGGCACCGTACCAGCCGCGCTACGGCGGCGGCAGCGGACCGCGCACGAGCCCGGTGATTGCGGACGGGCGCGTGTTTGTCTTCGGGATTTCCGGGCGCATGCACTGCCTCGATCTCGCGAGCGGGAAAGTGATCTGGCAGCGTGACTGCGCGCGGGATTTTTCGATGCGGCCCGCGTTTTTCGGCTTCGGTTCCACGCCGCTCGTGATCGGTGATCGTGTCATCGTGCAAGTCGGCGGCGTGATTGATGGCAAGCCGGTGAACTCCGTCGCGCTCGATGTCGCGACGGGCAAGCTGCGGTGGTCCGCCGCGCACGAGTGGGGCGCGAGCTACGCGTCGTCCGTCCCTGCGAAACTGCACGGGCGCGAGTGCGTGCTCGTTTTTGCCGGAGGTATGAGCCGGCCAGCGACGGGCGGGCTGCTGGTGATTGATGCGACGGATGGAAAAATTTTGTGCGCAGTGCCGCATCGGGCGGCCATGGCGGAGTCGGTAAATGTTTCGTCGCCCGTCGTGGCGTCGGCGGAACCCGGCAAGCCCGCGCGGATTTTTGTTTCGGAGAGTTACACGGCGGGCGGGCTGTGCGTCGAAGTGGCGGCAGATTTCTCCACGCGTGTGGCGTGGCGGGCCGAAAATTTCGGGATCTACTGGATGACGCCACTCGTGCGCGCCGGCGCCATTTTCGGCTTCGCCGGACAGAGCGAGCAACTTGCGGAACTCGTCGGCCACGATGTCGCGAGCGGGCGCGAACTTTGGCGCGACGATCTCGGGCGCGGATTTGGCCGGGCGAATTTGCTGGCGACGGCGGACGGCGTGCTGTGCCTCGGGGAATTCGGCGATCTCGGGTGGCTCGAAATTTCGGCAACGGGCGCGAAGGTGCTCGCGCGCACGAAACTTTTCGACGCGCCCGAGACGTGGACGCCGCCCGCGCTGAGCCACGGGCTGCTCTACGTTCAGCAAAATGAACCCGGTCGCGAAGGCACGAAGCCGCGCCTGATTTGCTACGACTTCCGCGCGAAATGAACATCGCGCTGCTGACGCCCGGCACGGGCAGCTACCACTGCGGCGTGTGCATGCGGGACAACGCGCTCGCGAAGGAACTTCACCGTGCGGGCCATCGCGCGTTGCTGCTGCCGATGTATCTCCCACTCACGCTGGACGAGTCGGCAGCGAGTCCCGATGCGCCGATTTTTTTTGGCGGCGTGAGCACGTATTTGCGCGAGAAAATCCCGCCGCTGCGCCGGATGCCGCGCTGGCTGGATCGCCTGCTCAGCGCGCGCTGGATTTTGAAAATGCTCGCCGGCCGCGCGGCGAAAACGGGCGGCCCGGAACTCGCGGACATGACGCTTTCGATGCTGCGCGGCGAACATGGAAATCAGGCGGGTGAATTGCGCGAACTGGTCGCCTGGCTGAAGACGGCTTTCGACGGCGCGCCACCGGATGCGGTGTGGCTTTCCACCGCGCTGCAGGCGGGCCTCGCACGTTCGCTGCGCGAGGAATTGCGCGTGCCGGTGCTTGGTTTTTTGCAAGGCGAGGATACGTTTCTCGACGGACTCGGCCACCGCGCGCCGGAAGTGTGGACGCTGCTCGCGGAGCGAATGAAAGATACGGATGTGTGGGTCGCGCCGAGTGCGTATTTCGCCGGGCTGATGGCCGCGCGCATGCGATGGAGCGGCGAAGAACGAGAGCGGCGGATGCGGGTGATTCCGAACGGCGTGGCGCAGGAGGATTTCGATGCGGAGGCTTCTTCGAGTGGTCGCGCATCGTCGGGAGCACCGACGATCGGCTACCTCGCGCGCTTCGTGCCGGGGAAGGGGATCGGCGTGCTCGTGGAGGCGTTCATCATTCTGAAAAAGCGCGGCGCGATCCCCGGCTTGCGGCTGCGTTGCGCGGGATCGATGACGGCGGGCGACGCGCGTTACGCGGAGACGCTACGCGCGAAACTCACCGCGGCAGGCTTCGCGGAAGACGCGGAATTTTTGCCGAATGTCTCGCGCGAGGAGAAGGTAAGTTTTCTCCGCAGCCTCGATGTTTTCAGCGTGCCGGCGACGATGAGCGAGGCGTTCGGGCTCTACGTGATCGAGGCGCTTGCCGCGGGCGTGCCGGTCGTGCAGCCGCGCGCTTCCGCCTTCGCGGAAATCGTGAACGCGGATGGCGGCGTGCTTTTTGATCCGGGAAAATCGGATGCGGAGTCCGCGCTCGCACTCGCGGATGCGCTCGAAATGCTCCTGCGCGATCCGGCCCGTCTGCGGGCGATGGGCGCTTCGGCGCGCGCGACTGCGAGGGAACGATTTTCGCTGCGCGGAATGGCGGATGCCTTCGTGCGGCTGGCGCAGTCGCTCGGCGCGCGACCTGCAAGGTAGCTGGCGCAGTTTGCCGGCGTGGAATCTCATTCTCATTGTTGACCCGCGCGCCTTCCGCCACTACACGGCTCGGCCCGAAAAACTACGCACCCACGCACTATGGCCTTCCTCAACGACAACTACTCGAAGCTCAAGGCCGGCTACCTTTTCCCCGAAATCGCGCGGCGCGTGAGGGCATTCACCGATGCGAATCCTGATGCGGCGAAGCGCATGATCCGCTGCGGCATCGGCGACGTGACCGAGCCGCTGCCCGAGGCAGTGCGCATCGCGCTGCACAAGGCCGTGGATGAAATGGGCGTGCGCGAAACTTTCAAAGGCTACGGTCCCGAGCAGGGCTACGAGTGGCTGCGCAAGGCGATCGCGGAAAATGATTTCCGCGCACACGGCATCGACGTGGCCGACGACGAGATCATCGTGAGCGACGGGACGAAGTGCGACACGGGCAACATCCTCGACATCCTCGGCGCGAAGAACGTCATTGCGGTCACCGACCCGGTCTATCCCGTCTATGTGGACACGAATGTGATGGCCGGAAACAGCGGCGAAGCCGACGCGCGCGGCGCGTACTCGGGCCTCGTGTATCTCGAAGGCAACGAGGCGAACGGCTTCACGCCCGCGCCGCCGAAGGGGAAGGTGGATGTCGTTTATCTCTGCTCACCGAA
>JBBQJR010000179.1:0-6900 GCA_038326125.1 Chthoniobacterales bacterium | reverse complement strand
GGAAATCATCATCCGCATGACCGGCTGCCCAAACGGCTGCGCGCGTCCGTACATGGCCGAGATCGGCTTCGTCGGCAAAGGCCCCGGCCGCTACCAGCTCTGGCTCGGCGGAAATCAAAACTGCACCCGGCTCAACAAAGTCTGGCGCGATCTGATCAAGGATCCCGACATCATCACCGAGCTGCAGCCGCTCTTCGCCCGCTGGAAAGACGAACGCATCGCGGGCACGGAGGCATTCGGCGACTGGGTCGAGCGCGTGCTGTGGAAGGAAACGCCCGCGCCCGTCCCCGCAGCAGCCGGCGCAAACTGATCGCAGCCGCAGACGGAAGCAGGCGGGCCAATGTAGCGCCGACGACCCGTCGGCACACACGCGTGCTCGCGAATCAAATCGCGCGCCGAAATCTTCCGTGGCGCACCGAGCACCGACGAGAGCCCGCAAGGACCGACGAATCGCCGGTCCCACATTTGCGCACCGCCGCTTGGCGAGTGGTCGCTCGCCACTTGTCATACCATCTCGCAAAGTTAATCGGACAGTCGGCCCCGGCTCGTAGGCGCGCTCGGAAGAGCGCGGAACGCGGGCTTCCGCCCGCGCCTACAAGCCCACCGCTTGCCCCGAAGAGTCCGCTTATCTCTGCGAGATGGTATCATTCGATGAGCCAGCGTTTTCCGGTCGGCGGCAGCGAACGAATGCGGGACACTGTGCAGTGCCCGATGTAGATTTTCCTGCCGATGAATCCCCGCATCCCCCTGCTCGCCGCGCTGCTCGCCGGAGCCGCAGTTGCAGTGTATTTTTTCCTGTCGCCATCCATGCCTCCGGCGACGCGCAACGCTGACTCGCAACCAGCGGCGCAGTCCGCCCGTGGTGCAGAAGAGAATTCCGACCGCGGAAATTCACCCGGCTCTGCGGACGAAAAGTCGGGAGTTAAGTGGGAGCGTTTCAACGCGCTGGCGAACCCCGGCGAAGGCGGCGATATGTTCCCGAAAATCTCGCCGGAGGACATCACCCGCTTTCTCGCCAAGCACGGCGAGACGCCTGCGAACCTCATCGCGGCATTTGAAAAAACGCAGGACCGCGCGCTGCTGGAACGCGCGCTGAAACTTTTTCCCAACAACCCGCTCGTTCTGATGATCGCGGTAAACTCAATCCCCGCGAGCGCCGCGCCGAAGCCCGGCGAAACCTACCAGCCCGACGCGCTGCGCACGGCCTTCATCGAGCGCTTCAAGGCCGCCGATCCGAACAATCCGCTGCCGTGGATTTATTCCGCGCAGGAGCTCTTCAAGGCGAAGCAAACTGGCGAAGCGATCACCGAAGTCCGCGCGGCACTCGAGCGGCCCGCCTTTTACACCTACGCTACTGAGCGGATGGCCAGCGCACAGCAGCTCTACGAGGATCTCGGGCTGTCGCAGGCGGAAGCGGGGATGATCACGATGGCCGGGCTCACTTTCCCGCACCTGACCGCCGCGCAGCAGGCTTCGCGCAGCCTCATGGAATGGCAAAAATCCGCGAGTGATTCCGGCGACGCCGCATCGGCAGACGACGCGCTCCGGCTCACCTACAGTCTCGGCCGCACCTTCGCCACGCCGGAAGCCTCGCGCACGCTCATCGGCCAACTCGTCGGCATCTCGATGGAATACCGCGCGCTCAAGGCCTTGCCGGCGGACGCGCAGCCCGAGTGGCTGGGCGTCCCGCCCGCGCAGCGCATGGCGGAGATGGAAGCGCAAAAGGAAAGCGTGAGTGCGCTCGTAAAAACCGCCGGAATCGAATGGCTCATCGGGAGTCAGGAGGACGAAAACCTCCTCGCCGAATACCTGCGCCGGAACCGGGACGACGGCGAATTTTCCGCGCTCACATGGCTGAAGGCGCAGAGAAAGTAGGCGCGCACGAGTTCGTGCGAGGCCCGCAAAACTCTAGTCGGCGATGTAGAGCGCGAACACGCGGGCGGTGCTGTTCGCGGGATACGTGACCTTCACCGCGACGCGCTTTCCCATAGGCATTGAGGCAGCGTTCGGCCACGCGATTTCCTGCCGGGTGCCATTCGAGGCGAGCTTTGCAGCAAAGCCCGCGAGCGGCCTGTCGAGATGATCGAGCAGCTCCACCGTGAGCGGCGCCTCGGGCGCGATGCCGTCCGCGTTGATGCTCAGCCGCGCATTTTTTTCCACCGTAAAAGTGTCCGTGATGAAGTGCGCGTCGTTCGTCTCGAACTTGCGCGAGAGATGCCCGAAGCCGTCGCGCCGCAGCGTGGCGAGGCCGATGTCCATCGTCTTCAGTCCGCCGCCCGTGTCCCAGTGCGAATACCAGATCATCGTGCGCTCGCCGTCGTTCACGAAGGCGTGCCCTTGCAGCAGCGCCGTGTCATCCCACGCGCCCGGCTCGCCGCGCCCGATCACTTTGAAGCCCGGCACCGGCTCGCGAAAATGGACGCCGTCGTTGCTCACGATGAGGCCGAGATCGACATGCACGCCGAGCAGGTGCGACGCGCCTTTCGGCGGCGGCTCCGCGGCATCCTGCCACATGCCGTAGAGGCCCACGAGCACGTTGCCACGGTTCCACAGCCCCGCGCCCATGTGCGTCTGCTGGCCGGGCACCGGCGGGTTCGCGAGCTGTCCGGGGCGGGCGAAGGCGAACGCCTTGGCCTGCGACCAGTTGGCGAAATCCGGCGAGCGATACGCGAGCATCACGCGGCCGCCGGCGCTGCCATCCGCACGCCACGACCACGGCGAGATGAGCTGTCCCGTCGTGTAGTAAAAATCGCCGAAGCGGTACAGGCTGCTCACCTCGAAGCGTTCGCCGCCGGCATTCGCCGGGCGGTCGCCGGTGACTTTCCACCGCAGCCCGTCCGCGCTCGTCGCGCAGATCGTCGAGCCCACGAGCCGCTCCTTGATTCCCACTTTGCTCATGCCGCCCGGAATCTGATCCTGCGGGACGTGCGCGATGTAGGCGGCCTTGTAGCGCCGCGCCGGATCGGGATCGTTCGGCTCGTGCAGCACGGAGAGAAAGTCGTTCACCCGCGTGAGCGCGAACGGCCCGCCCTCGCTTTCGATGAGGCAGATGTTGTTCTTCGTGCCGCCGTTGAACTCGACGAGCCCCAGTTCGGGCTTCACCCAATGCACGCCATCCGCGCTCTCCGCATAGCACATCGGCCGCCACATGCCCGGCGCCTGGCCCTTCACGATTTTCGTCTCGAACATGCCGAGATACCACATGCGGAATTTCGCGCCGTCCTTGATCACCGTCCCGTACAGCGCCGCGTGCCCGTGATCCGGCGCGCCCTCCGGCCCGCGCCGCAGCACGGGATTTTCCGGATGCTTCACCGCGGGCACAAGCGTGACTTTCAGATTGTGCTGCCACGGGATGCTGTGGTCATCGAAGGCGAACAGCACGCGCTCCTCCGCAGGCAGCGGCGTCTCCGTGAACAGCGCGCTCAGCGCGAGCCACGCGAGCAACGTTGGAAGCGAGAGCAATGGGGGGCGAATCACGGAAGCTTTGAGGGGATGCATACACAGGACATCGCCCGTCCGCCGTTTTCTTATGCCGCGGTGGAGCGGGCCGCTCCTTCCATCTTCCATCCAGCGGACTCCACCTTCCGAATTGCGAATGACCAGCAGCACCGGGACGCCTGCGCCATCCAGTATTCGCCAGTCTTTTGCACAACGCGGCTTCTTGAGCGTGAAGATTTCCGACCCGTCGCCCGGCGCTTGCGCGGGTAGGAAACGGAGTAAGCCGCCCACTTCGTTACATGATACTGGCGGCAATCGCCCGACTTGAGTTGCAGACAGAGCTTCGCGCCCGTGGCCTCTTGCGCGTTGTCATTGAACTCGATCTCGATGGCAATGCCCTGGTCGCTCACCTTGAACTCCCGGCTGATCTGGTCCGCGAGCGCCACGATGGAACCGAGCGGAGCGAGATGGACAGGAGCGAAGCGACGTGCCCGAAGGGTGCGACCGGCAGGGAGCATCAAATGACCTCGCCCCCCAGCGCGCGTTCCTTGCTCTGGTTGCTCAGCTCGATGGCGGCATTCTCCTGCATGTCGCGCACCCGCTGCCGAAACGGAGTAAGCCGCCCACTTTGATGCATGACACTGGCGGCAAACGAAGTAAGCCGCCCACTTCGTTCCATAACACTGGCGGCAATCTCCGGGCTGGCGAAGCACTGCTCCATCTCATCCCAGAGCGGCACCCGCTGCGCGCAGCCCACGCAGATGATGCTCGGCGTCTCCTCCTCCTTCTTGCGGAGAGAAAAAAGGCCCGTCGCCTCCGGCTGCGGTGACCTGCCCTTTAGCCATAGCCACTCGATGAGCCGCTTCATCGCCACCTCGCGATTGCCCACCGGCGTGCCGCACTCCGAGCAGACATAATGCCGCAGCCGCTCCACGTCGCGCGCGTGCTGGAGCATAGCTCTCTGACGCTGAGAGCCAAAGGCCCGCAAACAAGCCAGCCCAGCTCAAGCGAGGAACGAGCGCAGGACTGGGTCTGGAAATATGAAATCGGCAAAGCCCCAACGGGGCGTAACAATCCCGCTCCATTATGCCGCAGTCCCTCGCCCGCGTCGTCCTGCATGTCGTCTTCAGCACGAAGAACCGCGTTCCTTTTCTCAAAGATCCGGAACTTCGCGCCCGCCTGCACGCCTACATGGCTGGTGCCCTGCAAAAAATCGGGTGCGAGCCTATCCTCATCAATGGCGAGGAAGATCACGTCCACATCCTCTGCAACCTATCCCGCACCGTCACTATCGCCGGGCTGGTCGAAGCTGCAAAGGGCGGTCCTTCAAAATGGATGAAGAAACAAGGACCGGCCTACCGCGACTTCTACTGGCAAGGCGGATACGGCTCATTTTCCGTGAGCCAGTCGAATGTCGAACAAGTCCGGGCATATATTGCGACGCAGGAGGAGCATCATCGCGAGGTGTCATATCAGAATGAGTTTCGGGCGCTTTGTCGGAAACACGGCGTGGAGATTGATGAACGATACGTGTGGGATTGAAGCGCGGTTTGTCGCGCCCCGTTGGGGCTTGTTTCCATTTTATCCGGCAGATCCCAGGGCGGCGCTCGTCCCTCGCTTGCCCTGGGCTGGCTTGTCGCAGGCCGTTGGCCTGAAGATGCGATGCTTGGCCTCAAAGAGGCCGGACAAGCCAGCCTAGGGCAAAGCGAGTCTGCGAGCGACGCCCTGGGTCAAACGCCCCGCAAAATCCTCAAGCCCCAACGGGGCGGGACAGCGAATATTCAGTCCGTCCCTCGTCCTCGTTCTACTTGCGGAGCTTGAAAGAGCCCGTCGCCTCCGGCTGCGGTGGCCTGCCTCCCAGCCAGTCATTCAGGGCTATACGCTTGCCTC
Organism: Chthoniobacterales bacterium; assembly: GCA_038326125.1. Lineage (GTDB taxonomy): Bacteria > Verrucomicrobiota > Verrucomicrobiia > Chthoniobacterales > Chthoniobacteraceae > SXWH01. The sequence continues at coordinate 1,572 of JBBQJR010000179.1, read as the reverse complement.
CGCGTCGTCTTCATCAGACTCGGCGTCTGCATCTTCGGCTTCCATCGGCTGTTGTGCCGCACTCTTTGAGGGAATGGCGTTCATGAATGAGGCGGAAGGGACCGCCAGAGGCCAGAGGCGAATGGCTTGGACACCCAACCGTTCGGCTCGCGCTTTGATGGTCTCTTCATTCCAAGCGGCGAGAGCGCCCAGTCCCTGATTCAACACGAGCGGGCTTTGAGCAAAACCCCTGTCCATGTCCCGTTTGTCATAGAAAGGCCGGTCACTATATTCCGGATTGTATCCCGTCAGCGTGAGGTTCCCGAGAGTATGAAGCCATGTCGCGTGAATCCGCTCCCACTCCGGCCCGAGTTCCTGCTTCCAAGCGTCGGATAGATTGGGGTTCTGGGGCAGGATGTGCTCAATGGTGAAGTCAGCGACCGAAACCGGTTCTTTGCGCCCTTCATTCTCCAGGCGGCGCAGAAGAAATTTTAGCGAGCGCCGTCCATACAGTGGTGCTGCGGTCAGTCCATGCGCGAACTCGGCGTCGTCTGGAAAGCGATAGCGGCCTTCGAGCGAGGCAAAACGGCCCTTGATGCTATCCAGATAGTGATCCTTATCGAGAGCCTGTCCGAAGGATGCGAACGTTCGGTTCAGCGTATTTGTCGGCACGGCACAGACCGACCGTCTGAGCACGTAGCCCTCAATAAGGCGAATGGCAGCGGTAAAGTCGGGATAAGCGAGGCGCGAGGACTGGTAGTCGTGGTAGAGCTCCAACAGTAGTGGGTAGGCAACCTCCACGTTCAGTTCGCGGAGATCGGCGAATCCGCTGGCCAAGCCGGGATCCTGTTCCCGATCGAGCGCCATGTTCGCGTAGTATCCGGCATGAGCGTGAATGTCCGCGAGCACCACCTCGACACTCAAGCCGGACGCCGCGAGATAGGCCTTAAACTCGCGATAGACGTCCCCGATGTTGGGGATCGTGCGGGTCTTTACGGTGAGGTAATGGCGCATGAAGGGGTCAAATGCCCACGTGTAAGCTTCCTGTCCGAAAAGCTCCTCCATGGGCCGCCAGTAGTTTTGATATAGCCGGGTCTGCTCATCGACCGGTTCGCCCATGAGGACGAAATTACGAATCAAGTCGGCCTGACTCAAGGCGAGGCCGGTGGAGTTCATGCTCTCGAAGATAAGCTGGGGATTATCCTGCCCGCGTTGGAGCGCGACCTCGACGATCATTAGCTTGTCGATGCCGCGACAGATGGCGCCAAGGTCCCCGGAGCGAGCCGCAATCTGGTCGACGAAGAACTGGAAGTTCTCCATCACACGATGCGACTTGTTCGCCGGGATTGGCTGTTGATTTACTAATGCGAGGAGCGTGGTCTCATCCGTCTGAGAGAGAATGAGTTTGTTCCGCCGGGGACCAGACTCCAAAGAGTTCACGAGGTAATACTGCCGAATCTTCGCCGCGGAAAAACCATCCACCGGTTCCGTGCTGCCGACCGAGCGCGCGAGAGCCTCAAGGAGGATTGTGGCTGTGGTGACGCGCTGCTGGCCGTCGATCACCAGAAGCGAAGCCCTGTTGGCCGTGGAGGA
>JBBQJR010000178.1:0-6936 GCA_038326125.1 Chthoniobacterales bacterium | reverse complement strand
GGATGACGGCATTTCCACCGGCGATCTCGCGCTGCGGCTCGAAGCGCAAGTCGACGTCGCCACCCTCGAAACGAAGCGCCGCCGCTTCCTCCGCCGCGAAGGGCCGCGCTTGCTCGTCGTGGACGAATACCAGATGATCGGCAGTCCGCACCGTGGCGTGAATTACGAACTCGCGCTCGCGCTCGCGCCGCCGGAGACGCAACTGCTCCTCCTCAGCGGCAGCGTCGGCAATCCGCAGGATGTGGTCGCGTGGCTGCGACGCATCGGGCGCGACGCGATTTTAATCTCGCATGACGTGCGGCCTGTGCCGCTCACCGAGATCGATCTCGAAACGCTGCCGAATCGGGCGGCGGCAAACGTCCGCGGATACTGGCCGCACCTCATCACGAACGCCCTGCGCGCAGACTGCGGACCGGTGCTCATGTTTGCACCGCGCCGAAAAGCCGCGGAAGAATTCGCGCACGCGCTCGCCGGCACGCTGCCGGAAGCACAGCCGCTCGTGCTTTCAGCGGAACAGGAAAATCTCGCCGGTTCGCGCCTCGCCCGCCTGCTGCGCGCGCGCGTCGCCTTTCACCACAGCGGCCTCAGCTACGCGCAGCGCGCCGGCGTCGTCGAACCGCTCGCGAAGAACGGACAACTTCGCGTCGTGGTTGCGACGATGGGTCTCGCCGCCGGAATCAATTTTTCCATGCGCTCCGTCGTCGTCACCGACACGCGCTACATGATTGGAAATTTCGAGCGCCAGGTGCAGCCGGACGAATTGTTGCAGATGTTCGGCCGCGCGGGCCGCCGCGGGCTCGATGAAACCGGCCACGTCCTTTTTTCCGAGAGCGCGCCGCGGCTCCTCAGCGCCCGTGCGTGCCAGCTTCGCCGCGCCACGAAGCTCGACTGGCCGACGCTCATCGCGGTGATGCACGGTGCGACCACTCGCGGCGAAGATCCGTTCGGCGCGGCGATTGATTTGAACCGCCGGCTTTTCAGCCCGCAAGACGTGCCGCTCGGCGTCGAGCATTCCCGCGCGACGGGCCCGATGCCGTGCGGTCTCGGCGTGGACATGGAGCGCGCGCGCTTCATCCGCCGCGCCGTCGTGGAAATCTGCAACTCACGCGATGACTGGCAGCCCGCACCACCGCGAGAAATACTGCCGCTCGGCGACGCTCGAGTTTTTCACGACGGAAAATGGCGACCTGCGCTCAGCGTGGCGCGCACACTCGACGGACTCGGACCCGGCCAGCTTTGCCGATTGAAAATCGAGAATCAGCGCCGCTATGGCCGCGAACTTTTCCTCGGCACGGTGCGCGACGGCAAGCTGCTGCTCGCGCCGTGGCTTCGGCCGATTTTGCGGCGCCGCGAAATCGGCGAAGGCGAAATCGAGACCGCGATCCTCGACAAGCTTCCGCGCTTCGTGAACGCCGCGGAGCCGCGAGAAAAAACTTCCCTCCGGTCGCGGCAACTGGGTTCGAGGCAGGTCGGAGCGGCGGACAAAACTGCTCTGACCGGACAACCGCGTTCGCTGACTTCCGCGCCGGCCGCGGTGGAATTTTCCGTCGCGACCGTCTTCACGCGCGGCGACCAGCTTTTCGCGCATCTCGATTTTTCCGCGCACCGCGTCGCCGCGCAGCGCGACCTTCGCGGCATCACGCTGATCGATCCCCCGTCCCGCGAAATTTCTCCGCCCTGCTGCGAGCGCTGCGTGGAAGCGCCGTGGTGCCGCTCGGTGGAAATCACCGCCACGCCCGCGTGGCTCTGGCGCAAACTCGGTCTCATCGAACCCGATGGGCGCCCGACTCGCCGCGGAATCGTGTTCAGCTTTTTCCATCACGGCGAAGGTCTCGCCATTGCTGCGGCGCTCGAGGATGGCACGTACAAAATTGACAATCTGATTTTCGATCTCGCCAACCTCCGCGCCGGCCCGCGCTTTGCGGGCAACGATTCGCAGTTTGGCGGCCACCTTGGCGTGCTCTGCGCAAGGACGTACGAGCGCGCGGACCTCGACGGCTACCTCGCGATGGGCGTGCCTGTCGAATACGGTGCGGGTGCCTCGGAAGTCATCCGCGAGATCGTCACGCATGGAACCGCGCTCGCAAAATTGCAGACGGAAACGCTGCGCACCGGCGACATCGAGCGCGCGCTGATCGAGTGGCGGAGTGTGCTGCGTCACATCGCGCTGGCACCGGATCACGACTGGGATCGCTGGCGTGAGCTTCGGCTCGCCGCCGCAGCACACGTCGAGTCCCATGCCCCGGCGAAGCTCCCGGAACTGCCACCGCTCACCGCGGCGCAAAGGCGGAAGTCGCCGTGAAATCTGCCGCGCCTGCGCCATCGCAAAAATTGCACCCAACGCCCGCAACGGCAGAGTGGCGCAATTGTCGGCAGCCGCTAGCGTCGCGCGGATGAAGGAACGACCGCTGACCTATTTTGCACGACTCTCGGTCGTCGCGGCGGTGGTGACTTTCGCGCTGAAGCTCGCGGCTTGGCGGCTCACCGGATCGGTCGGCCTGCTGTCGGATGCGCTGGAATCAGTCGTGAATCTCGCGGCTGCACTCGTCGCGCTCGGCTCGCTCGCTGTCGCGGTGCGGCCGGCAGATGATGAGCACGCGTTCGGCCATTCGAAGGCGGAATATTTCGCGGCGGGCACCGAGGGCGCGCTCATTCTCGTCGCCGCGGCGGCGATTGCGTGGAGTGCGGTGGAGCGTTTTTTTTCGCCGCTGCCAATCAGCCAGGCGGCCGCAGGCCTCGCGATTTCCGCCGTGGCGTCCGGCGTAAATTTTGCGGTCGCACGCGTGCTGTTGCGCGTGGGGCGGCAGCGAAATTCCATCGCGCTCGAAGCGGACGCGAAGCATCTCCTCACCGATGTCTGGACTTCCCTCGCGGTCATTCCCGCCGTGGCGCTGGTTGCACTCACGGGCTGGCTTTGGCTCGATCCGCTCATCGGAATCCTCGTGGCGCTGCACATCGTGGCGACGGGCGTGAGCCTCGTGCGCGAATCCCTGCTCGGGCTGATGGATACAGGACTGCCGCAGGCGCAGCTCGATCTCATCCGCGCCACGCTCGGAAAGTACGCGGCCGAAGGCGTGCAATTTCACGCGCTGCTGACGCGGCGCGCGGCTGCGCGGCAATTCATGAGCGTGCATCTCCTCATGCCGGGAACGTGGACGATCACGCGCGGTCACGATGTTGCCGAACGCATCGAGGGCAATCTGAGGAAAACCATCCCGGGACTGATCGTCCTCACGCATCTCGAGCCAGACGATGATCCAAGCTCGTGGCATGACGTCGAACTGGAGCGCAAGGATGCCGCCGAGTAGCCGCGACATTTTGAAAATGCCGCTGAACGGATTTTCCGATCTCCAGTTTGCGATTGCGCGATGGCGCGGCAGCCGTCCTACAGGTGCTCACCCGCGAGCACGTCTGTCTCCTTCAGGGCGAGAGGGAATGGTTCGAGCAGCATCAGTTCGTCGTGCGCGAGAAATTCCTCGCAGATGCGGAAAAATTCCGCGCGTGCCGTGACGCGACGAATGTCGTGCAGAAACTTTCCGGACCGCTCCACGCCGAGGCCGATGAAGTTCAGATACTTTTTCATTTTCTGCACCTGCGCGCGCTCGGGAACATCCGGCGTGCAAACGGCATCGAAGAGCGCACCGATGAAAGCGAGGACATCGCGCCCGCGCGGCAACGTGATTTTTTCCCCGCGCAACTGCTCGCGAATCTGCTCGAACATCCACGGATTGCGGATCGCGCCGCGGCCGATCATCAGCCCGCGCGCCCCCGTGAGCGCGAGGACTTCGGCGGCTTTTTTTGCGGAGGAAATGTTGCCGTTCGCAAGCACGGGGCACGGCATGGCGGCGACGGCGCGCGCGATGAAATCGTAGTGGACTTCGCTGCGGTACATCTCGGCGACGGTGCGGCCATGCACCGTGAGCAGGTCGAGCGAGTGGCGCGCGAAGATGGGCAGAAATTCGTCGAACACCGCGGGGTCGTCGAAGCCGATCCGAGTCTTCACCGTGAACTTCACGCGCACTACGTCGCGCAGTGCGCCGAGGATCGCGTCCACGCGCTGCGGCTCGCGGAGCAGTCCGCCGCCAGCGCACTTTTTGTACACGATCGGGGCGGGGCAGCCGAGGTTCAGGTCGATCGCGGCGACGGGATATTCCTGCAGCTTGCGTGCGGTGCGGATGAGCGACGGGATGTCGTTGCCGATCATCTGCGCGACGACGGGCCGGCCCGTGGGATTCGCCGTGATGGATTCGAGGATCCATTTTTCCAAATTCGAGTCGGCGTGAACGCGGAAGTATTCGGTGAAATAAACGTCCGCGCCGCCGTAGCGCGTCATCAGCCGCCAGAACGGGAGATCCGTGACTTCCTGCATCGGCGCGAGCGCGAGGATCGGCGCGGGGCCGTCGAGCAGATTTTGCAGTGAGGTGACGGGTTCCAAGCGCGCTCCCATAGCGCCGGGCCGCGCCGGTCGCAAGGAGCGCGGAGTGGCAAACGTAGCGCCGACGATTCGTCGGCACCGCGCGCCCGGAAAAGAGCGGCGCGTGAAATCAGCGAGACGCCTCGCGCGACTTTGTGCATCGCATTTTCTGCCGCGCTTTTTCGCCGACGACTCGTCGGCGCTCCATGGCCGCCGCGCTCCGCACCATCCTTCATGTTCCCGAGACTCCATCATTTCGTCAGCCTTGGAGCGCTCCGTTCGCGTTGCAAATCCGGGCGCCCTCGCGCACCGTCTCTGCGTCCAAGTGATACCCGCTGATCTGACTTTTGAAACCGCAACCGCCGACGCCGGAACGAGCCGTCGTGCGCTTTTCGATCTCACTTTTTCCGAACTCGAAAAGCGACTCGTCGCCGACGGGTTGAATGCGATTCACACGCGCGCGCTGTGGAAGGCGATGTATCGCGGCGGCGGAGTTTCGCGCGAGCGGCTGGAGAAATTTTCGCCGCCGCTGCGCCGCTGGATCGAGGCGCGATTCGCGGATGAGGCGGGCTTTTGTTCGCACACGCCGGAGGTGGTGGACGACCTCGCGAGCAGCGACGGACTCACGCGGAAATTTCTCCTGCGGCTGGCCGACGGGCAGAGCATCGAGACGGTGGCGATGGGCTACGCGGGGCGCATGACGGCGTGCGTGAGCACACAGGCGGGCTGCGCGATGGGCTGCGTGTTTTGCGCGACAGGGCAGATGGGGTTTTCGCGGCATCTGCGGCCGGGCGAAATCGTCGCGCAGGTGCTGCACGCACGCGACGCGATCGCGCGGCGGAGCGGGCAGGGGCTGCGCAATCTCGTGCTCATGGGCATGGGCGAGCCGCTGCACAATTACGACGCCGTGCTCACCGCGCTGGAGATCATCAGCGACACGCGCGGGCTCAACATCGGCACGGCGAAAATCACGATCAGCACGGTCGGCGTCGTGCCCGGCATCCTGCGGCTCGCGGAGGAAAAGCGCGGCTATAAGCTCGCGGTGAGCCTGCACGGCGCGACGGATGCGGAACGCTCCGCGCTCGTGCCCGCCGGCCGGCGCTGGCCACTCGCGGAACTGATCGCCGCGTGCCGCACGTACTGCGCGATCACAGGACGCCGGATCTTTTTTGAATGGACGCTCATCGCCGGGACGAACGACTCGCCCGCGCACGCGGAGCGCGTGGCTGCGCTGCTCGCGGGGCTCGATGCGCATGTGAATCTCATCCCGCTGAATCCCACGGGCGGCTTCGCGGGGAGCGCGACTTCGTCCGCGGCCGCGGCAGAGTTTCAGCGCGTGCTGCGCGGCGCGGGCATCCCGAGCACGGTGCGGCAGCGACGCGGGATTGATGTCGCCGCGGGCTGCGGGCAGTTGCGTGCGGCGCGAGAGAAGCGCGTCGCTGAGTGCGCGGTGGGTTGAAAAAAATTGGCGCTGCGCGCGGAGCGGTCGTGGCCGGCGAGACGCGCGGCGCTCCACGCTCGCGGCGCTCCTTTCGCGCTTCGTTTTCGCGGATGTCCGACTTCCGCCCGCGAACATTTTCGCGCAGCTAGCTTGCTTGCTTTGGCCGCCGCTACTTCGCGAATTCCCGGTAGCGCTCGTCCTGTTTCAGCGAGGCGGCGTCACCCTGCGTGAGGAGGATGCGGTATTTCAGCGTGATGCTCTGGCCGGCCTTCAGTGTGAAGTCGCCCGCGCCTTTTGCCTGCGACTTGTCCATGTCCGCCTCGCAGAATGGGTTCGCCGCGAAGAGACCGTAGTCGCGCGCATGCCAGCGCGTGGGGTGCCGGAGGTTCGACGGGTGATCCATGAAAGTGATCGCGTACGGCTTGCCAGCAATCGGACCGCTCATCGTCACCCACTTCGCGTGCTGGCCCCACACTTTGTCATCCTTCACACCGGAGTCGTTCAGGATGTGCCCCTCGCCCGCGCCTTTAACCGCCTTGAGTCTCATGCTATCCGCGATGCGGATCGCGGCGCTGCCTTCCTTCGTGTCGCCGAAGACGGCATCCTTTTCGCCCGCAGTCAGCGTCACTGCAAAATCCAGCACGCGCTCCGTCTCCGCGCCGGCGTGGACGCGCAGCACTTGCACGGAAGTGAGCGGCACCGTGCCGTCAGGCGCCGTCCATTTTTGCGCAGTCTTCAGCGTGCCGGATTCCTTTCCCGCTTCCATCGCGAGCACCTTCACGTGCTGGATCGCGCCGAGCGGCTGCTTCGGAGGTTTGCCGCCGGACGATGCAGCCTCGGCCCAAAAATCCACGCCGTTCACATTGCCATGCGCGAACCACAACGAACGGTGATGCGGGTGATCGCTGGATTCGCCCTCAACTTTTTCCATCGGAAAACTGCGCGTCATTTTCGCCCCGCCCGGACCGATGACCGGCCAATAGTACACATGCGACGCATCGCCGTGGTGGTACTCGGTGAAAAGCGCGCCGTTGATTTTGACCGTCACGCGGTCGGCGGATTCCACGAAAGTGACATCGGC
>JBBQJR010000177.1:0-6953 GCA_038326125.1 Chthoniobacterales bacterium | reverse complement strand
CGCCGAATCGAAAACCGCGGCGAAGAAGCCGAACGTCCTCTTCATCATCGCGGATGATCTGAACGCGGGCATCGGCTGCTACGGGCATCCGCTGGTGAAGACGCCGAACATTGACAAGCTCGCGGCGCGCGGGGTGCGCTTTGACCGCGCGTATTGCCAGTTCCCGCTGTGCGGGCCGAGCCGGAATTCGTTCCTTACGGGGCTGTCTCCGAACAGCACGGGCATCCTCGCGAATGCGCAGATTTTCCGACAGACGATCCCGAAGGCGGTGAGTCTGCCGCAGGCGTTCCGGCTCGCGGGCTACCTCGCGGTGCGCATCGGCAAGCTCTACCACTACAATGTGCCAGCTTCGATCGGCACGAACGGGCACGACGATCCGGCATCTTGGGAAATGGAGATGAATCCCGCGGGCGTGGACCGGCTCGACGAGGAGCCGCTGATCTACAGCCTCACGCCGGGGCAATTCGGCGGCACCCTGAGCTGGCACGCATCGAAGAACCCCGACGAGAAGCATACGGACGGCATGGAGGCCGAGAACGCCGAGTGGGTGCTGGAGCGTTGCGCGAAGCACCGGGAGAGGCCGTTCTTTCTCGCCGTGGGATTCTTCCGCCCGCACACGCCCTACGTCTCGCCCGAGGGGTTTTTTCAAAAGTACGCGAAGGAGCAGATGCCCATCGTGCCCGGCACGGTGTACGATCAGAAGGGCGTCCCGGCGGCGGCGCTGATGAGTTACAAAAAGGAGCAGGACCAGCTCACCGATGATCTGCGGCGGCAGGCGATGCAGGCGTATTTCGCGGCGATCACTTTCATGGATGCGCAGGCCGGCAAGGTGCTCGACGCGCTGGATCGGCTCGGGCTGAGCGATAACACGATCGTGGTCTCACGAGCGACCACGGCTATCACCTCGGCGAGCACGGGCTGTGGCAGAAGCAGAGCCTCTTCGAGGAAAGCACGCGCGTCCCGCTCATCATCGCCGGCCCCGGCGTGCCGAAGCCGGGCGTCGCCGCGACCCCCGTGCAGATGCTCGACCTCTACCCCACGCTCGCGGAACTCAGCGGCGTGAAAGCGCCCGCCAATCTGCAAGGCCAGAGCCTCGTGCCGATTTTGAAAGACACGACCGCGACCGGCCGCGGCTGGGCGCTGAGCGAAGTCGTGCGCGGCGGCGGCTTCAAACGCGGGGGTGCCAGCGCGGCGACGGGTGACAATGTCGGGCGCTTCCTCGGCTACACCCTGCGCACCGCGCGCTGGCGCTACACGGAATGGGACGAAGGCCGCCAGGGCCGCCAACTTTACGACCACTCCGAAAATGGCGACCCGAAGGAACAAACGAATCTCGCCGAAGATCCCGCGCACGCCGCGACCGTCGCGGAGCTTTCCGCGAAATTGCGCGAAGCCGTGAAGACCTCCCTCCCCGCCGACGGCAAGACGCCCGAAGTGCGCGGCGACATGTGGCAGCCGAATCTCACGAACCCGTGAGCGGCCCGTAGTGCCGCGTCAGCCGTGAAGTGATGGTTCATCGAACGTGCCGATGGCGTGACTGGTGACTGGTGAGAAGTGACTGGGATCCCACCATGATTGCCGGTGAAAATCGGGAGACCATTCACCAGTCACAGCCCCAGGGTTCGATCAACCCTCCGCTCCCCGCGTCGCTCTTCCTTGCGCGGGGCGAGCGCGGCGCACGCGGCGCGCACCAGCCAGCCATTTGCCTCCAGCGTGCGGCGCGCCGTCGCCGCGTCGGCTCCGGTGATTTCCTGCACGATGCGGACGGCGCGGTCCCGGAGTTTGGTGTTCGAGGGATTCAGATCAATCATCAGATTGCCGAGCACTTTTCCCGAGTGCGTCATCGCGAGCGTGGTGATCATGTTGAGGATCAATTTGGTCGCGGTGCCGGCTTTCAGGCGCGTGGAGCCGGTCAGGATTTCCGGGCCGGTGTCCGGCAAAATCGCGCCATCAAGCAGCGGGTGATCGCGGTATGCGGGATTGCACGCCACCAGCACCGTCGTCGCGCGGCGGCGTTTCGTCTCGCCGAGGCAGCCCCACACAAAGGGCGCGTGCCCGCTCGCAGAAATTCCGATCACGACATCCTCCGCGCCGATCCCGCGCGACGCGATGGCCACCTGGCCCGCTGCATGATCATCCTCCGCGCCCTCGACGGCGCTCCACAGCGCGGTGCGTCCGCCGGCGATGATGCCCTGCACGAGACTGCCCGGCGTGCGAAAAGTCGGCGGGCATTCGCTCGCATCGAGCACGCCGAGCCGCCCGCTCGTCCCCGCGCCGCAATAGATCAGCCGGCCACCGCGTGAAAAGGCGCGCACGACTGCGTGCACCGTCCACTCGATCGCGGCGCTCTCCGCGAGGATCTTCGCGGGAATGGTCTCGTCCTCCGCGAGCATGATCTCGATCGCGTCGCGGATCGAGAGTTCGGAAAAGTGCGCCGACTTTGGATTGCGCAGTTCCGTCGGCGCGGCGGAGACAGGACGCCAGCCCGCGAAAGCCGCCGCACTTTTCTCGTCCGCACCTTCGCGGAAAGTGGAAAGCAAGCGCGGCTTTTCCGCAGCGCCTCTCCGCGCCAATTCGACTGCGCCCCATACGCTGGGCCGCGCCAGCAGCGCGATCTCACTCTGCGGCCGCGCCGCACGGATGCGCGCGATGACGCTCTCTGCGAAGTGCGGGTTTTTTAGCAGGACGGAACCGTTTAGGACGAACTGCACTTTCTCCCCCGCCCCCGCGATGCGTGCGGCGCAATGCACCGCGTCCTTGCTCAGCCGATACGACATGCGCCGCAGGATCGGCACCGCGATCTCATCCTGCCGCGTCGCCGCCGCCTCGAAGACGATCTGCGCGATGCTCGCGAGTTCCGTCTTGCCCGCCATCATGGACCACTCGATGAGCGACTCCGGATCGTTCATTTGCAAAAAGGCGAGGATGTCCGCGCCGAGCGGCGGCCAGTCGGCCTGGATGTCGGAAATGGTCACGATGGATCGCAGCGTGTGCATGGCGACGTCGCACGCGCTTCCGCGGTCGCCGATGATGTGCCCGCGCCCGCCGACTTTCACGGTCGCGCCGTCGCGATGCCGGCCAAAGCAGCACGACCCCGTGCCGCTGAGGAGGAGCACCTGCGCGGTGCACTCATCCCGCCAATCGGCAGCTTCGAGCGCGACGACCAAATCATCCGACACGACCGTGGAAACCGCCGGCCACACGCGTGCGACCGCCGCGGCGAGACGCTCGCGATCCGACTCCGTCCGCACGCCGGCCATGCCGATGCCGATGCGCTCCGGCGCGGCGGGCAGGCTGCTTTGGATTTCCGCAAGCAGGCTCGCGAGACCTTCGCTGCTGAGCAGGCGGAGATTTCCCGGCCCCGCCGACACGGCGCGCAGCACATGATGGTTCGCCGCGTCCACGAGCAGCGCGGAGGTGCGCGTGCCGCCGCCTTCGATTCCGAGGATGATCATGCCCGAAAGCTATCCGCGGAGTTTTGCCGCCGCCAGCGGGCATTCTTTTGCGTTGCGCGCGGAGGGCGCGTCAGCCCATGAAAAGTGCCGTTGCTTTTCCGTTGCTCGCTCTTCCGCTCCTCCATGAAAATCATCCTCCTCTCCCTCGTCGTTCTCGCCAGCGTCTTCGCGCCCTCCGCGCGGTGCGCCGAGACGAGACCGAACATCGTCTTCATTTTTTCCGACGACCATGCTTATCAAGCCATCAGCGCGTACGGCGATCCGCGGAAACTCATCGAGACGCCGAACCTCGACCGCATCGCCAGGGAAGGCATGAGGCTGGACCGTTGTCTGGTGACCAATTCCATCTGCGGCCCGAGCCGGGCGACGGTGCTCACGGGCAAGTATTCGCATAAAAACGGATTTCCGAATAACTCGAACTGTAAGTTCGACGGATCGCAAGTTACCGCCCCCAAGTTGCTGCAGGCGGCGGGCTATCAGACCGCCATTATCGGCAAATGGCATCTCATTAGTGAACCCACGGGATTTGACTTCTGGCAGATCCTGCCGGGACAGGGCGTTTACTATAACCCGCCCATGATTCGCCAAGGCAAGCGGATCGAGAACGAGGGTTATGTCACCGACATCATTACCGATGCTTCGCTCGACTGGCTCAAGCAGCGGGATAAGTCGAAGCCTTTCCTCCTCATGTGCCAGCACAAGGCTCCGCACCGCGAGTGGGAGCCGGCCTTGCGCCATCTGAATCACGACCATGATCGCAAGTATGACGAGCCGCCCACACTGTTCGACGACTATTCAGGCCGCGGCATCGCGGAGCACGATCAGGACATGATGATCGCCAAGACGATCACGCCAAAAGACATGAAGCTGGTTCCCATCCCGCAGCAAACCCCTGAGCAAAGAAAGGAATGGGACGCTTACTATGGCCCGCGCGATGAGGCCTACCAAAAGGCGAACCTTTCCGGGAAGGAACTGACAAGCTGGCGCTACCAGCGCTACATGCATGATTATCTCGGCTGCGTGAAGGCCGTGGATGAAAGCGTGGGACGCGTGCTGAAGTATCTCGATGACGAAGGCCTTGCGGAAAATACCATCGTGATCTATTCCGCCGACCAGGGCTTCTTCCTCGGTGAGCATGGTTGGTTCGACAAGCGCTGGATCTTTGAAGAGTCGCTGCGCGCGCCGCTGCTCGTCCGCTGGCCCGGTGTGACCAAGGCTGGCAGCACGACGCGCGTCATTGTGTCGAACCTCGACTTTGCCGAGACTTTTCTCGATGCCGCAGGCGTACCTGTTCCCGCTGAGATGCAAGGCCGCTCGATGCGTCCCGTCCTTGCGGGAAAGACGCCGGCGGACTGGCGCAAGGCCTTCTACTACCAATACTACGAATACCCCACGCCGCACCATGTCCGCCCGCACTACGGCGTGATTACCGACCGCTATAAGCTCGTGCAATTCTACGGCACCGGCGAAGACTACTCGGAGCTGTTTGACCTGAAGGAAGATCCGCACGAACTAACCAGCGTCTTCAATCGTCCTGCGTATCGCGAGACGCAGGCGATGATGCAGGGTGAACTCGCCCGCCTGCGTAAAGAGCTGGAAGTGCCGGAGAGCGTTCCGCCGGAAATGTTCGGCAATCCGGACAAGAAAAAAGCCGGGAAGCAGCCGTGAACAAAACGGAGTGGAACCAATTTTCGAGCTACGGAGCCTCCTCCCATTCGGATTGCGGCTGGCTTCCGGCACCGGCCGCAATCGTGGAGAACGTTGCCCGCGACATCACGTCCATGAAAATGAAAACCATCCTCCATCTCCTGCTCGCCACCATTCTTCTCCTCCGCGCCGGTGCTGAGCCGATTGACAACTTCCTTTTTCCGCCGGACCTCCTCGTCGCCGCGAGGGAGGAAGTGCAACTCACCGGCGATCAGAAGCGCGAGTTGCAAAAGGAGACGGACAAAATGGACGTGCGCTTCCGCGAGTTGCAGGAACGGCTGAAAAAGGAAAACGGTGCGCTCGCGGCCATCGTGAAACCCGAGCGCGTGGACGAGGCCGCCGCGCTCGCGCAGCTCGAAAAAGTCGTGGCCGTCGAGCGCGAGGTGAAGCGCGCGCAGCTCGGATTCATGCTGGCGATCAAGCGCGCGCTCACGTCCGAACAGCAGGCGAAGCTCGCCGCCTTTCGCAAGGCGCACGGCCCCGGCCGCGCTTCGGGGGAGGAGTTTCAGCGGCGGCTCGTCGAAAAGGCGGAGCGCGTGCGGGCCGGCGTGGAGAAGCTCGCGACGGGCGGCGGCAACACCGCGCCGGTCGCCGCAATCATCGAAAACGCACGCAAGCTGATGGGCGAGGGCAAGCTAAAGGAAGGCGAAGCCGAGATTGACCGCGCGCTGAAGGAACTCGGCGACGGGAAAAAGTGATCGCCGCGTGAAGCGCGCGCAAAATTTCGCCGCCGTTCACGGACGGTGCCGCGGCACCATCGCGCGGAAGTCGCCGAGATTGTACGGCCCGACAAACGGCTGCGCCAAATCCACCTCCGCCACCGCGACCGTGCCCCATTTTGCCGCCTGCGCGATCGGCGTGCCCGCGCGATCAAAGACCGCGGAGATCATCCAGTCGTTCTCCGCCGCGGTGAAGGTGCTGCTCACGAGATAGACGTGATTTTCACACGCCCGCGCGCGTGCCAGCAGCGGATCGCAGCCCCACACGGGCCACGCGATCACCTCCGCGCCGCGGTTGCCAAGCTCGCGCGCGATCTCGGGGAAAAAGCCGTCGTAGCACACCATGAGTCCGACTTTGCCGAAGGCCGTGTCGAACACGGGATACTCGTGACCGGGCGCAATTCCCTTTTCCACTTCGCCGTGCGGCAGGCAGACTTTGCGATATTTGCCGATGAGTTTTCCATCCGGGCCGAGCAGTACCGCGGTGTTGTACACGAGATGCCCGGCGCGCTCGTAGAGGCTCAGCGCGATGTGCAATTTGTGCTGCGCGGCGAGGCTGCCGAAGTATTCCGTCGAAGGGCCGGGCACTGGCTCGGCGTACGCGATGACGTTCGGCTTCAGGCTCGCCGTCGGCACCGTCTCGCCGAGCACCACGAGGTCTGCCTTTTGCCGCGCAGCTTCCGCGATGTGCGGCGCGAACTGCTCGCAGTTTTCATGCGGCGATTTTCCGTTCGGGAGAAAATGCACCGTCGCGAGCCGCACCTTGCGCGGCGCGGGCGGCGCGGTTTTTTCCAAGGTCACGTCGCTCCATTCCACCCGGCCATTCGGGGCGTGCTGGAGATGCAATTCCACGACCGCATGAGTGGCCTTCGCCGGCACGCGATACGTGCCGGAAACGGTCGTCCAGCCCTGCGCATCCGTCGCGCCATCCGAAGGATGCTCGGGCTCGGCGGAGTAAAGCGGACGCCCTCCCGTTTCCGTACCGACTGGCGCATCGGCACGCACCGGCTTGCCAGCATCATCCCGCCAGAGCACCCGCACGAGCGCGCTGTGACGCGGCACGGCGACATCG
>JBBQJR010000176.1:0-7028 GCA_038326125.1 Chthoniobacterales bacterium | reverse complement strand
TTCCTGATCCTCACTCTCGGGTTTCATGGGCGGCGCGTCTGGCATGGTGTTCCCGCCGCACGGGCAGGGCGCGAATCCTCCCACGCCGCGGAGGGCGGATCAAGGAAAGCTTCCGGCGAGGAGCGCCGCGAGATGGTCGCGGAAAATCGCGCTCCAACTGCATTCGTGGAGCACGCGCTGGCGTTCGCGAAAGGCGGGCGAGGCGGCGAGCGTTTCCGCGATGAGATCGGCCACGCGCACGGCATCGGCCTCCGATGGAAAAAACACGATGGTCTCGCGCAGTCGCTCGCGCAGCGGCTCGAGGTCGCTGCAAAAAACCGGCAGCCGGTGCAGCGCCGCCTCGAGCAGCGGCAGTCCGAAGCCCTCGCTCTTGCTCGGAAAAAACAGCGCGTCCGCGAGACGGTAGAGATCCGCGAGTTCGTCATCGCCGACCGCGAAATGGTCGCCCGCAAAAATGCAGCCGCCACCCGCTGCGCCCGCGCTCCGCAAGGTTTCGCCGAGCGCGCGCGAGGCCGCGTTGTGCGGATCCTCCGCCGCGGTGATGACCACCGTCGTGGGTGTGTCGCGCGCCGCGAATTCACGCGCGACCGCGATGCTCAGCTCCACATTCTTCCGCCGCACGAGCCGCGTCGGGTGCAGCAGCACGATGCGCCCGTCGAGCAAATCGTGTTGCCGCGCGAACGAGGCTAATTTTTCCGAGAGCCCGAGCACGCGCGCGGGATCCACGCCGTTCGGAATCACCGCGCAGCGATCCGCGCGTTCGCCGGTGACCTCCGCAAACTGCCGCGTGCGCAGCGGCGAGACGGCGACGTATGCGCAGCGCGGATGGGCGCGGGAAAAAATCGGCGCGGTGCCCGGATAGTCGGGATTGCACGCCGCGACATCGTGCACCCACGCGACGAAACGCACGCACGGCAACTCGTCCATCACGCGCCACAGCGCCTCGGTGAGGGCGGGGTGAAACGGCATCGTGAGCACGTTGTGCAGGAACACGATGTCCTGCTGCGCGAGTGCCGTGCGCAACGCCGCCGCCTGCGCGTCCGCCGAATTTTCCAACGGCAAAAGCACCGCGTCCGCGTCGCCGCCGCGGGCGCACAGCACGGTCACGCGATGCCCATTTTCAGCGAAAAGCCGCGCGTGCTCGTCCATCACGCGCTCGACTCCGCCGACGATCGGGGCGGCCGTGAAATGCACGAGGGCGATGTTCATGGCGCGGGCGATGCTTTGGCAGCAGGGATGAGATTCCTTTCGATCATCGTCGTCCTCGCCATTGTCTATTTCGCTTACGGGCGCATCGGCGAGAAACAATCCCCGCAATCCGTGCAGGCGCATGTGGCCGAGGCGCAGCGTGAAGCCGCCGCCGTGCAGCCCACCGTCGCGCAGATGCCTGCAACACAGCCGGGACCTTCTCTCCGCGCGCCCATCGATCGCACGCGGCAGGTGCTCGGCCTCGTAAAACAACGCAACGGCGAGTAGTCGCGCTTCCGAAAAACGAAAAGGGCGGTGCCCGGGATGGGCACCGCCCCTCGTAAAATTCCGGCCGCTTTACTTCAGCGCGGCGAGCTGTTTCGCGAGAACGCCCTTGTGGCGGTTCGCCTTGTTTTGGTGGATGCGGCCGGTCTTCGCCGCCTTGTCGAGCGCCGACGCGGCTTTCGGCAACAGCGCGAGCGCCTCGTCCTTTTTCCCGGCGGTCACCGCGGCGCGGATCAGGCGGAGCTGCGTCTTCACGACGGTCGAGACGCGCTTGTTTGATTCGGTGCGGCGGCCGATCTGGCGGGCGCGCTTGGCTGCGGATTTGGTATTGGCCATAAAATGGGTTCTGTTTGTGGAAAAGGAGCGCGAAGCCTAGCGGAGGGGTGCGGCGTGTCAAGCGATGCCTGATCCCGGTCCTGGCTCAATTTGAGTGCGTGGCGACTTTTTCTCTTTGTCTTGCTCCTTGCTCCTGCTCTCGAAAGCCGAGACGAAGAGAGCAGGAGCAGGAGCAAGACAAAGACTGAAGATTTCAAATTGAGCCACTACCCTGCCCGGCATCAAGTGCGCCGCCAATCTGCTCGCCCGTCGCGCTGCACCGTGCGTTCACTGGCAACTCTCCGCATGAAAAAATCCCCGCCCGCGAAACTGCTGCCGCTCCTTCTCTGCGCACTTGCTTCACTGCTGCGCGCCGACACCGCGCCCCCGCTGCCGCCGGAACTCGCGCCGTTTTTCGCGCCGCCGCCCGAGTTTGCCGGCGACTTCGGCGAGTACCGTTCGCCGCTCAAATTTGCCGACGGACGCACGGTGAAGACCGCGGCGGATTGGCCCGCGCGCCGCGCCGAGATCCTGCAGTCGTGGCACGAACGCCTCGGCGCGTGGCCGGAACTGCTGGGAAAGCCGCACATCGAAATCCGCGCAACGGAACGGCGCGAAAATTTCACGCAGCACCGGGTGCGCGTGGACATCGGCCCCGGCGCAAAACAGGGCGACGGCTGGCTGCTCGTGCCGGATGGCCCGGGGCCGTTTCCCGCCGTGCTCACTGTTTTCTACGATCCGGAAACCGCCGCCGGCCTGAACCCCAAATCACAGATGCGCGACTTCGCGTACCAGCTCGTGAAGCGCGGCTTCGTGACGCTGAGCATCGGCACGCCGGGCGCGCTCGATCATCCGGGAATGGAGACGCGCGAACTGCTCATCGCCGCGGGCGACGAGCTGAAAATCCAGCCGCTCACCTACCTCGCCTACGTCGCCGCAAACTGCCACACCGCGCTCGCCGCACGCCGCGACGTGGACGCCCCGCGCATCGGCATCATCGGCCATTCGTACGGCGGGAAGTGGGCGATGTTCGCCTCGTGCCTGTGGGATAAATTCGCCGCCGCCGTGTGGTGCGATCCGGGCATCGTCTTCGATGAGACGAACGCGAACATCAACTACTACGAGCCGTGGTATCTCGGCTGGGAACCAGGGAAATCACGCCCGCGCGGCGTGCCGAACGCCGACAAGCCTCGCACCGGGCTCTACAAAAAAATGTTCGAGTCCGGCGAGAGCCTCGTGGACCTGCACGCGCTCATGGCGCCGCGCCCCTTCCTCGTCTCGGGCGGCTCGGAGGATGTGCCGTGGCACTGGCGCGCGCTGAATCACACGCGCTCACTTTACGAAATGCTCGGCGTCCCAAACCACGTGGCCATGACGCATCGCGACGGCCACAGCCCCACACCCGAGGCGATGGAGCAGATGTGCGCCTTCCTCGATCATTTTTTGAAAGGCGGCGCGGCGTTGCAATCATTGCCGCCAAAGTGAGCACTCTTCGACACTGCCGAGTCTCGCGAAACTCCCGAACGTCGGAGGCGCAAACTGGGAGCGGCGACATTCCTGTCGCCGTCGTCGCTCGTGCCGGAGGCACGCCATTTTGCGGCCAAGCGGCGTGCCTCCCACTCGCTCGCACTTACCGCCTTTCCGAGATGGGTGCGCCTCCGGCGCAATCGCAGGTCGGCGACAGGAATGTCGCCGCTCCCAGTGCGCCGTCCGCTCCTTCAGCACATTTGCGAGTCTGATCGCAATCCGAGGGAGACTCGGCAAGTTTGCCCGGACGGCGCTTCTCAAAAGACGTTTGCAAAACACACCCCGGCGCTTTGACGCCGCGCGCGCAAACGGATAGCGAACACGCATGAGCCTCCGTCTCCAGATGCTGCAAATCGCGCGCGTCGCGCAGAAGGCGCTCGGCGATTCCGCGGAGCTTGTGCGGGATTTTCTGCTGCGGCAGATCACACCGGAAGGCGGCGGCGCGGACCGCGCGAGGCGGCCGGATTTGTACTACACGATCTTCGTGCTCGCCGGGCTGGAGGCGCTGCAGGCGGAGATTCCAAAGGCGCGCGTGAAGCCGTTCGTGAGCGGCTTCGGCGATGGTGAAAATCTCGATTTCGTGCATCTCGGCGCGCTCGCGCGGTGCTGGTCCGCGATCGGTGGAACGGGCGCTCCGCCGCACGTTCAAGTGGGCGTGCCCCACGGGAAACGCGCGGCGGAGCGCGCGTTCCACCCGGATGCGATCCTCGCACGGATGGAGAAATTCCGCACCGCCGACGGCGGCTATGACGTGAAGCCGGGCGCGCAAAATGGCAACGCGTACGGCTGCTTCGTCGCGCTCGGCGCGTACCAGGATCTCGCGCGCGAAATCCCCGAGCCGCTGCGCATGGTGCAGTGCCTGAAATTTCTCGAAACGCCCGACGGCGCGTGGGGCAATGTGCGCGGGATGCGCCTGGGCACGGTGCCCGCGGCGGCCGCGGCCATCACACTGCTGCATCAGCTCGGGATGCCGATCAGCGATGCGGCTGGCGACTGGCTGCTCGCGCAAATCCACAGCGACGGCGGCTGGCTCGCGGTGCCCGGCGCACCGATCCCCGATCTCCTTTCCACCGCCACCGCGCTGCACGCGCTCTCGTGCCTCGACCGCCCGCTGTCCGACGCACAGCGCGAGAAGTGCCTCGATTTCGTGGACACGCTCTGGAGCGCCGAGGGCGGCTTCCACGGCCACTGGGCCGACGACGCGCTCGACGCGGAATACACCTTCTACGGACTGCTGGCGCTCGGCCACCTCACCGTGTAATTTTTTCCCCGTGAAACAACACCTCGTTCTCTACGACGGCGAATGTCCGCTCTGCATTTTACAAATGCGGCTTCTCACGTGGCTCGATTGGGTCAACACGCTCGCGCTCATCCCGCTCACTGATCCGCGCGCCCAACAGGCCGCGCCGCAACTCGACCGCGAGCAGCTCCTCGCCGCGATGCACTGCGTGACAAAAAGCGGACGCATCCACCGTGGCGCGCGCTGCATCCGGTTCGTCGGGATGCGCCTCCCGCTGCTCGTCCCGCTCGCGCTGCTGCTCTGGGTGCCCGGCGTGATCTGGATCGCTGAGAAAGTGTACAATCTCATCGCGCGCAACCGCCTCGTGCTCTCGCGCCTCTTCGGCTGCAAGGAAGCCTGCTCCATTCTCCCCGCACGCAAACGCGAACAGGACGAGGTGCGCTGAGGTCTGGCAGTGCCGATGGAGCGGGCGCTCCGCGCACGCTTTGCGCGAACGGTGAACGTTGACCGGCCGACTGGAAACGCGCCCGGAGGTCGCGTTCCACCGCTTGTCATACCAACTTTCAGAATTAAGCGGACAGACATCGCGAAGGCGCTCGCGTGGCTGGAGGAAACCGGCGCGATCACGCAGAAACCCGCGGGCCTGCGTCACGGCTTCCAACTCTGCGGCGACGCCGCGCAACGCGACCCGGCGCGCGTCGCCGCGCACCTCGCGGATCTTTCGCGCGGCGCGAGGAACGCGACTCGCAGCGGCTCGCGCAGATTCTGGATTTCGCGAGCGCATCCGGCTGCATCAAGCGGCGTCTGCTCGGCTATTTCGGCGAGCCGCTCGCGGAGGAAAACTGCGGCCACTGCCACTTCTGCCGCACCGGCGAACCCGGCAAAAAGCCGGTGATTTCATTTCGTTCGTGCGAGACCGGCATCCGGCCATTCTCCGTCAGGAACGCTGCGAACCGTTGCCCCGGCGGAATGCCATGCGCTTCACTCCACGTCACAAGAGACCTCTGGAGGTCGGCGATTTGATCGTCCCGCTCGAAGTGATCCACCTTGTTCTCGATGAACACCGCAAAACCTCCCCGCTGAAACGCAGCGATGTCCACGCGTTCTGGCTTTTCAGTCCAAACAAGGTAGGACTTTGGCAACCGATTGCCCGCACCGAAAAGCGATAGCAGCGCGTCCATGAACAGAGCACCCTGTTCGTGGCTGGCGTTTTCATCAAGGAACCAAGCGACTGCGCGGGAATGGCAAACCTCGCGTCGTTTGAGTCCGAAGACTTCCAAAATGTTCAAGCGGGGAGTACGGGCCGCGCGGTGTATGCGAGAGCTTTTAAATGCAGCTTCAAACTTCCGAATGATCCCTATCCAAATCGCTGCCCGATCCGCGTCCACCGCTCGAAAGTCGCGGATGGCGGCGAGAAAACTGTCCGTAATTGTGGAATCTTTTGCAGACATTCGGGCTGCGTCTCAGATGGATGAAGCCCGGAAGTCACTCAAAAAAACTCAGCCCTTGGTTTGACTTGGCCGGTGAATCACTCGCTCGAGTACACGGCTCGACAGATCGGCGCGTCGCCGCTATCGCGCGATTCCGTCATGGCAAAGAAATGCCGTCCTTCCAAACGCACAGAGCCGAAACAAAGCGAAGCCGCCGCGATTGATGAATTCTTCGCGCTGGAATCCGCGCCGCCAGCCTCGGTGATGGACGAACTTGAAATCCGCGGCGGCACTTTTCCGCATCCGGATGAGCTGACTGACGATGCCCTGCCCGCAGTGCTCTGGCGGATGATCCGCTCGCTCGCGTGCATGAGGACGTTTGTCTTCCACACGGATCATTTCACAGACCGGCAGCTCTACGTGTATCTGTGGCGCGATGGGCTGCGCGAATCGTTCGTCGTCACGCCGCAGGGGCTGAATGGCGGATTCTTCCTCGACCTCGTCGGCAGCGGCTCGGGCGAACATCACGCGCTCTACCTCCGCCACTACGCGGACACGGCGACGCGCCGCCGCTGCGCGAAGGATGGCGAAATGCTTCCCCGCAAACAGCGCCCGCCTTTCGACCGCGACCGCCTCATGCCGAAGTGCGGACGCCCGTTCGATCTCGGCCCTGCCTTCAATCCGAAAAAATGGCGCGCGCCGAAACTCGGCGACTACACTCGCTGACATGGCTTGGCGCATCCACGAACACATCGTCCGCGGCGAACTCTTCGAGATCCGCGAGGACATGCTCGCGCTCATCGCGCTCATCGCGCGGCTGCGGGGCGAGTGAAGTGGGCGAGGAGAGCGCCAAGGAGCGGCGACATTCCTTACGCCGTCTGCAATGCGCGAAGCGCCTGATCTTTCTTCAGGTTATGTGACAGGCCGGGCGCGGTGCGGAGGAAGATCAGGCTGCTTCGCAGCGTTTTGAGGTCGGCGACAGGAATGTCGCCGCTCCTTGGCGCGCAGCCTCGCGGCGGCGGGATTTCAGCGAGGATTTTCAG
>JBBQJR010000175.1:0-7037 GCA_038326125.1 Chthoniobacterales bacterium | reverse complement strand
AGGCGAGCCTGCACGATGCGCACGAGGCGGTGGCGGCGGTGCTCGGCGCGCCGACGATCCTCGTGAATGCCGCGGGTGGAAATGATCCGAAGGTGACGGTGACGCCCGAGCGGCCGATCGAGGCGATCACCATTGAGGACTGGCGCGCGAACTTTGATATGAACGTCGTGGGCGGCGTGCTGCTGCCGAGCCAGGAGTTTGGCCCCGCGATGTGTGAGCGCGGGCGCGGCTCGATCATCAATATCGCGAGCGCGAGCGCGCGCATCCCGCTGTCGCGCGTGGTCGCGTATTCGGCGAGCAAGGCGGCGGTGCTCAGCCTCACGATGTTCCTCGCGCGCGAGTGGGCGGCGAAGGGCGTGCGCGTGAACTCGATCACGCCGGGATTTTTTCCGGCGGAGCAAAATCGGAAGCTGCTCTTCAACGACGACGGCTCGCCGACGCCGCGCACGCAGGCGATCATGGGCCACACGCCGATGAAGCGCTTTGGTGAAAGCCACGAACTGATCGGCGCGGCCGTTTTTCTCGCGGCGCACGGGGCGTCGAGTTTCGTGACCGGTGCGGATATCGTCGTGGATGGCGGGTATCTTGCGCAGACGATCTGACGGCGCACGCCGTCAGCGGTGCAGCGCCTGCCACGCGGCGTGGACGGCGAGGGTGAAGAGGAGGCCCATGATGCCGATGATCGTTTCGGTGATCGTCCAGGTCCGCAGCGTCTGCGAGACGGTGAGACCGAGGCTGTCTTTCACGATCCAAAATCCACCATCGTTGAGGTGCGAGAGGAAAAGTGAGCCGCAGCCGATGGCGATGATGAGCAGTTCAACATTCGTGCCGGGGTAAATATGCAGCACGGGGGCGACGAGGCCGGCGGAGGTCATGATGCTCACGGTGGCGCTGCCGGTGGAGACGCGGATGAAGGCGGCGATGAGCCAGCCGTAGAGCAGCACGGGCAGGCCGAGTTTCGTCGCGACCGCACCCATCGCAGTGGCCACGCCGGCGTCGCGGAGCACGGCGGCAAACCCGCCGCCGCCGCCGACGACCAGCAGCGTGAGGCCGACAGTGGCGATGCTTTGATCCACAAATTTCAGCACGTTCGTGGTCGTGTAGCCGCAGCGCGTGCCGAGCGACCACGAGGCGAAGAGCACCGAGATGAGCAGCGCGACGGTGCTGTGGCCGGCGAAGCTCGCGACGTTGAGCAGCGTCGTCTGCAAATCCGTGCGTTGTGTGGCGACGGCGGGGATCGTGATTTTCGCCACCGTATCCACGAGCATGAGCATGATCGGCAGCATGATCGAAAACAGCGTGAGGCCAAAGGGCGGCGGCGTGATTCGCGCGCGGTCGGTGAGCACGGGCATCGGCGGCGCTTCGGCGGGCACGAGGCGCACGGCGCGGCGGGCAAAAATCGGGCCGGCGATGAACGCGGTCGGCAGGCCGATGAGAAAGCCCCAGACGAGAACCATGCCCATGTTGGGCGAAAATCCCGCGTCGCGAAACGCGCCCATCGCGGCGACCGGGCCGGGGTGAGGAGGCATGAGGCCGTGCATCACGCTCATGCAGGAGATGAGCGGGATCGCGAGTTTGAGGAATGGCTCCTTCGTCTCGTGCGTGAGGCTGATGAGCACGGGGAGCAGCAGCACGAGGCCGACGGCCATCCACGTCGGCAGGCCGACGACGATGGCGAGCGCCATGACGCACCACACGACGCGCTTCGGGCCGAAGAAGGCGGTGAACCTTTTGGCGAGCACGTTGGCGCCGCCGCTTTCCGCGAGCAGGCGGCCGAGCATGGTGCCGAGGCCGATGAGTGCGGCAATGTTGCCGAGGGTCTTGCCGAGGCCGGTGCCGAAAATCTCGACGACGGAAAACATCGTGAGCGGGTCCTTGGAATTGGGCGGTGAAATTTTCATCGCGACCGCACCCGCGCCGACGAGGAGCGAGGCCACGGCGAGCGCGATGAAGGCGTTCACTTTCCAACGCGTGACGAGGACGACGAGCAGCACGACGGACGCGAGCGCGAGGGTGATGAGGGTCCAATCCTGAGTCGCCATGGGAGGAGAGGTGAAGGGAGCGCAGTGTCAGCGCAGTTCGAAAATCGCCTCGATTTCGACGGCGATGTTGCCGGGCAGCGGTCCCATGCCGACGGCGCTGCGCGCGCCGACGCCGTTTTCTGCGCCCCAGATTTCGGCGAAGAGTTCGGAGCAGCCGTTGATCACTTTGGGGTGATCGTAAAAGTCAGGCGCGGTGTTCACCATGCCGAGGACTTTGATGAGGCGCGCGACGCGGTCGAGGCTCCCGAGTTCGGCGCGGAGCGTGGCGAGGATCGCGAGGCCGACTTGGCGCGCGGCGGCTTTGCCGGCATCGAGGTCGAGGTCGCGGCCCACGACGCCGGTGATGAGCGTCTTGTCCGCGCGCAGCGGACCGTGGCCGGAGACGTAGGCCATGTTGCCGACGACGACGAGTGGCTTATACACGGCGACGGGTTTCGGCGCGGGCGGGAGTTCGAGGCGGAGTTCGGCGAGGCGTGCTTCGGGCGACATGCGCGCGGAGGGTAGGGGTTCGCGCGGGCGAGTCACTCCGTTTCCGGCGAGGCGAGCGCGGTGAAATCGGTGTCGCTCAGTGCGAGATTCGCGGCGGCGCAATTTTCCTCGAGATGAGAAATCGCGGTGGTGCCGGGGATGACGATGATGTTTGCCGAGCGGTGCAGCAGCCACGCGAGCGCGACCTGCGCGGGGGTCGCGCCGAGACGCGCGGCGACGGCGGCGAGCAATCCGCACGCGGCGGCGAGCGGGGCATTTCGCTCGAAAGGCTGCGCGCCGAGCGGGCCGAACGGGAGAAAGGCGATGCCGTGCAGTTCGCAAAAATAGATGACGTCGTCCGCGGTGCGCTCACGGAGGTTGCAGCGATTTTGCACGGAGACGATCGGGACGATGGCGCGCGCCTCCTCGATTTGCGCGACGCTGACATTGGAAAGTCCGATGTGGCGGATTTTTCCATCGGCGCGCAGGGCGGCGAGCGTGCCGACGGAATCGGCGAAGGGCACTTTCGGATCGGGGCGATGAAGCTGGTAAAGATCGATCCGCTCCACGCGCAGCCGGCGCAAACTGGCGTCGCAGGCGCGGCGCAGATTTTCGGGACGGCCGTCGGGAAAGACGTTCGTCGGCGACGTTTTGGTGACGCCGCCTTTCGTCGCGATGACGAGTCCGCTGGCGTACGGATGGAGCGCGGCGGCGATGATTTCCTCGTTGTCGCCGGGACCGTAGGCCTCGGCGGTGTCGAGGAAATTCACGCCGAGTTCGACGGCGCGGCGCAGCAATTTTTCACCGGCATTCCAGTCGGCGAACGGGCCGAAATTTCCCGGCTGCCCGCAGAGCCGCATCGCGCCGTAGCCGAGGCGATGCACGCGCAGATCGCCGCCGAGGAGGAAAGGCGCGAGGCTCATCGCGCGCGAGGGGAACGCCGCTGCCGCCGATGCATCAGCCGAACGTCAGCTTTTGCACATGCGCCTGGCGGCAGGCGTTCAGCACATCTACGACGCGCTCATGCCGCGCCTCCATGTTGGGGCGGACAATTACCGGATCCTCGGGCGAGGTTTTCATGGCCTCGGTCAATTTCAAAAGCAGTTGCTTGAGTTCGCGATCCTTCGGGCTGGCGGACATCGGTTCGCCGTTCACGAAGACGTTGCCGAGCTGATCCACGTCCACGACGATGGGGACGATCGGCTTGTCGTTGCCGCCGGGCGCGGAACTCGGCAGGCCGATCTGAAAAAATCCCTCGGTGATATTTTGGCCCGCGCTCGCCATGAAAAATAGCAGCAGCACGAACACCACATCCACCATGGGTGCGATTTGAAATCCGAAATCTCCACTTTCTCCGCCTCCGCCTCCGGCCATAGTCGTTGGTCCTTTCTAGTTTGGGGTTGGGTTATTGGGGCTGCATCTCCTTGTCCACGGCGCTGAACGTGACGTTCGGCACGCCGGCGGCACCCATGGCGACCATGATGGAGCGGACGTAGGCGTACTTCGCGCTTTTGTCGGCGCGGATGATGACGCGGAGGTCCTTGTTGATTTCCTTTTTCCGGCGGATGAGATCCGCGAGCACGCCAGCGTCGATCACCTTGTCATCCACGATGATCGCGCCGGTGTTGGCGAGCTCGTTCCACGTGAGGTTCAGCATGAGCTCGCTCATTTTTGCCTCTTTGGCGTCGGGCTGCTTGGCCTCCTTGGCCACGGGGAGGATGACCTCCTTGCGCACCTGCAGCACCTGCTCGGTGGCGATGGACATGAAGAACACGAGCAGCACGAGGAGAATGTCGATCATCGGCGCGATCTGAAATTCCGGATCTTCCTCGGGGAGGACGCGCGTGGCGGCGCGAGAGAGCTGGGCGTGTGTCTTGTGCGCCATGCGAAAATTTCTACCAGGTCAGGACGGAGCCGCAGTGCGGGCAGGGTGACTGGCCGACGGTGACATTGCCCGCGCACACCGGGCAGCTCGCGGCGGCGGCGGCTCCGACAGCGGCGACGGGCGCGCGCATCGCAGTCTGCTGCGGCATCCCCGCGGCGGCGAAATTTTCCCCGACCTGCATCCCGGCGAGCTCGTCGTATGGGATGTCCATGATGAGCTGGTTCACGATGTCATCGGCATACACGATGGAGGCCTGCGACATGTTGCGAAAAATGTAGTACGCCACGAATGCCGGAATCGCGATGAAGAGGCCGCTCGCGGTGGCGAGGAGCACTTCGGAAATTTTGCCGGCGAGTTCCTTCGGATTGCCCATGCCGGACGCGCCGAGGACGGAAAACGCGCCCATCATGCCGATGACGGTGCCGAGCAGGCCGATCATCGGCGAGACGACGCCGATGACGGAGAGGTAGCTGTTGCGCGTGCGCAGCAGCGTGGCCTCGCGCAGGCCGTGTTCGGCGAGGCCGCTCTCGACGGCTTCCTTGCCGCGGCCGATGCGGCTCAAGCCGGCTTTGAGGACGTTGGCAAGGTAATTTTTGTTCGCGTTACACGTCTCCCACGCCTCTTGGTAATTCCCCGAACCGATGAGCTGGCGCAGGCTATCCACGAGCGGCGGCGGCGCGAGCTTGGTCTTCTGCATCGAGAGCGCGAGCTGGATGATGAGCGTGACCATGATCACCGACGTGGTGAGGATGCACAGCCAGATGAAAATGCCCATCGCACCGCTGTGCAGGATGGTCGTGATGACGCTCTCCTGCTTGGCATGTTCCTGCGCCGCGGCGGTGGCCACGGAGAGAAGCCCGAGGGCGGGAGTCAGGAAGAGCGAGAGGAGGCGGCGGAGCTTATTTTTGAGCATGGTGAAAAAGTGGCGGTTCGGTGGAGGCGGGAGCGGCTACGGTGTCGTAATGCCTTTCTGGCGGAGCGCGTCAATCCGCTTTTGCGCCTCGGTCACGACGGAGCGTTCCTGATAGAAGATGGCGACAGTGCGGCAATAATCTTCCATCGCCTCGGGCAATTTTCCTTCGCCCTCCGCGACGCGGCCGAGAATGTAGTAGGCCTGCCCGTAAAGCTGGCTTTCGGCGCGGGTGACGGTTTTTTTTCCGAGCGCATCCGCCACGAGCGGCTCGGCGATGGTCTTGGCCTCGGCAAAATTTCCGCGTTCCGCCGCGAGCCGCGCCTTGCCGATGCTCGTCGCACTCGGGCCCGCGGAGGGATACGACTTTTGGAAATCATTGAACGCCGCCTCCGCCTCCGGGAGTTTCCCGAGGCTGATGTACACGTTCCCGAGCATCGCCGTTGCGTCGCTCGCCCATGCCGTCGGCAGGCCCTTGTACCGATCCGCCACGCCTTTGATCAGCGGCAGCGCCTCCTCGATTTTGCCAGCTTCGATCGCGCGCTGGCCTTGCGTGAATTCCGCCGGCGCGGCCTTCCGCACTTCCTGGATTTGCGCGAGGTCGTAGCTGATTTCCCCCTGCGCATTTTTGATCGCCACCTTCGTGCCGCGCACGGCGACCACGAGCACATTCGCGAGCTGCTGCGGTTGCGCGCTCGGGGACGGCGCCTTCAGGATGACATTGTCCGGGCCCGCGGCCGGAGCCTGCGAAAACGCGGCGCGCGGCGCGAGGAGCGCGAGGAGCAAAGCAGAAAGAAGTTGCAGCGCGGCGAGAGGAAAACTTAGCTTCATGTCCTTTGTCTTCAGGCGGGGAAATTGTGGCGCAAACGCTACGCATCGCCGACGGCACGACGCAACAACTTCCGCGATTTTTCAAAAACAAATGGTCCATCTCCTCCGCCGCTTCAGCCAGCCCATCATGATTTTGGTGACGGCGCTCGTCATCATCACCTTCGTTTGGTGGACGCCGAGTTGGTATTCGAAAAACGGCGGCAACCGCCCGATCACCGTCATCCGCGGCAAGCCCATCAGCGCGGAGACGTGGCAGCATGAAGGGCGCGTGATGCAGATTCACGCGCGGCTGCGCGATGCGTACGCGCAGCTCATGGATCCGGGTTCGATGTTTGGCAAAATTTCTTCCGATGGCGTGGAGAATTCGCTGCTCTTCGACGGCGAGGCGAATGCGCTCGGCATCACCGCGACGCAGCCGGAAATCGAGCAGCAGCTTTCCATGACGCCCGCCTTTCTCGGGCAGGACGGGCGGTTCGACGCGAACCGCTTCGAGGCCGTCGCGCAGCAGTTGCTGATGCCCGAGGGATTCAGCAAGTCGCAGATCGAGCAATTCCTCGCGGCCGAAGTGCGGGTGCGAAAAATCGCCGCGCTCCTCGCCTCGACGATGCCTCCGACGCCGTCGGAAATTAAGGATGAGTTCCTCCGCGAACATCTCAGCACCGAGGCCTCGTACGTGGTCGTGAAGGCCGCGGATTTTCGCTCCGTGCAAAAGGTGACGGAGGACGAAATCAAAAAACGCTACGAGGCGAAGAAGGAATTCCTGAAATCGCCCGAGATGCGGAAGGTGCGCTTCGCGGCCTTCGCGCTGCCGCCGACCGCGGACGGCAAGCCGATGAACGACGCCAAGAAGACCGAGAAACTGCAGGAGCTGGCCAACGCCGCGTACGATTTTGCACAGGCG
>JBBQJR010000174.1:0-7079 GCA_038326125.1 Chthoniobacterales bacterium | reverse complement strand
CTCGGGGAGCATGGCGACGAAGGATGTGGTGCTCGATGGCAAGACGGCGGTGCAGCGCGCCGAGTGGGTGAAGGAGCAGGTGGAGGCGAAATTTTGGACGCCGCTGGAGAAACGCTATCAGGTGAGCGTCGAGTCGTTCGGTGCGCCGCCGACGGATCCGAAGGCGGATGTGGAGACGGAGATTGGCACTGATTTGAACGCGGCGCTCGAGCGCGTGCTGAAGGCGCACACGGATCTCCGCGCGGTGCTGCTGCTCACGGATGGCGACTGGAATCTCGGCAAGTCGCCGATCACCGGCGCGACGGCGCTGGCGCAAAAGGATGTGCCGGTTTTTGCACTCGGCACGGGGAGCGAAAATTATCTGCCGGACCTCGAATTGCAGAGTGTGCTCGCGCCGACTTACGGGCTGCTGAATGAGCGCATCAGCGTTTTCGTCACGCTGCAAAATCATCTCAACCGCGAGGTGAAGACGACCGTGACGGTGAGCGGGCCGGGTGGTGCGACGGGCTCGAAGAACGTGACCATTCCGCCGATGGCGCAGATTCAGGACATGGTCGTCATCACGCCGCTGGCGGAGGGCGAGGCGGACTTCACGGTGAAGGTGCCGGTCGAGAAGGACGAAATTTTTCCCGAGAACAACGAGAAGAAATTCCACATGGCGGTGCGCAAGGAGACGCTGAAGGTGCTCGTCGTGGATTCGCAGCCGCGGTGGGAGTTTCGGTATTTGCGAAATGCGCTCATGCGCGACCCCGGCGTCGTGGTGAACACGGTGCTCTATCATCCGCAGATCGGCATGGGCGAGGGGCCGGGGTATCTCGGTGCGTTTCCGAGCAAGCGCGAGGACTTGCAGGGATACGATGTGGTTTTTCTCGGCGATGTGGGCGTGACGAAAGGGATGCTCACGCCGGAGCAGGCGACGCTGCTGCGTGGACTCATTGAGCAGCAGGCGAGCGGGCTCGTCTTTTTGCCCGGCGCGCTCGGGTGGCAGAAGACGCTGAAGGATTCGCCGCTCGCGGATCTCGTGCCGGTGGAGACGGACTATGAGAAGGGCGCGGGCATGGTGAATTTCACAGCGGGCAGTGGCTTCTCGACTGCGGGCGAGACGCGCCTGGAGCTGACTTTTCGCGGACGCGACCACTGGCTCACGATGCTCGCGACGGACCCCGCGGCGAACCAGGCGGTGTGGCGCGGGCTGCCGGGATTTTATTGGTACGCGCCGGTCGTGAAGGCGAAGCCGGGCGCGGAAGTTCTTGCGGTGCATGAGTCGGCGCGGAATCAATTCGGTCGCATTCCGCTGCTCGCGACGCGCAGCGCGGGAAGCGGCAAGGTGCTCTACATGGGCACGGACGCGGCGTGGCGCTGGCGCAAGGGCGTCGAGGACACTTATCACTATCGGTTTTGGAGTCAGGTCGTGCGATGGATGTCGCATCAGCGCCACCTCGCGCAGTCGGACGGGATGCGATTTTTCTACACGCCGGAAGCACCGAAGCGCCGCGACAAAGTGCGGCTGAGCGCGACGGTGCTCGACAAGCTCGGGACGCCGATCACCGAGGGGAAAGTGACCGTGACGCTGAAAGCGCCGGGCGGCACGAGCGAGACGATCGAACTCGCGGCGGAGAATTCGGAGTGGGGCGTTTACAACGGCACGTTCTCGCCGCGCGAAGGCGGACGCTACGAGGTGGAGATCGCGAACGACACCGCGGGGCGGCGGATGAAAACGCAGATTGATGTGAGCGTGCCGACGCTGGAAAAAGTCGGCCTGCCCGCGAAGCTCGACGTGTTGCGCGAGATCGCGGCGCTCACGGGAGGGAAGTTTGCCGCGCCCGGCGACCTCGCGCAGGTCATCAGCAGCCTCAGCCTGCTACCGGAGCGCAAGCCGGAGGAATTGCGCTTTCGCCTGTGGTGCGATCCTTGGTGGTGCGCGGCGCTGCTCACGCTTTTTTCCGCGTATTGGGTCGGACGGAAGATCGGCGGACTGGTGTGAAGCTGCGCGCGCCGGCGGGAAAAGGTAGCGCCGACGAGTCGTCGGCTCGGAGCGTGCAATTCCGGATGGCGCATTCGGATTTCATTCCCAATTCACTGCCGCATCCGGCCGATCTCTCCCCGGCTTGATGCTTCACCTTCCCACTGCCGCCGGGCCGACGACTCGTCGGCGCAACATTGCCGCCAACGCGCGCGCGGGAAGGTTTCTGTTGACCGTTTCCGGCGCGCCCGCTCTATTGCCGCCATTCAGAAATCGGGCTGTGGCTCAGCTTGGTAGAGCGCCTGTCTCGGGTGCAGGAGGCCGCGGGTTCGAATCCCGCCAGCCCGACCATGAACGCTCTGCGATTCCGCGGAGTTGCCGCGCGCCAGAAGTTTTTGTCTTGTGCTTCGCCGCGCGCTGCGACGTTTTTCCCGCCATGCCCAGCCACTGGATGGTCAAATCGGAACCCGCCTCGTACTCATGGGATCAATTCGTGAAGGATGGCCGCGCCGCGTGGACGGGCGTGCGGAATTTTCAGGCGCGAAACAACCTGCGCGCGATGAAAGCGGGCGACAGCGTGCTCTTCTACCACTCGGTCACCGGCAAGGAAATCGTCGGCCTCGCGAAAGTCGCGCGCGAGGCCTACGCCGATCCGACCGCGGATGAGCCGGGCTGGGACTGCGTCGATCTCGTGCCGGCGAAAGCGCTGAAAAATCCCGTCACGCTCGAGACGATCAAGCGCACGCCGGCGCTGAAGGACCTCGCGCTGCTGCGGCAGTCGCGCCTCTCCGTGCTGCCGCTCACGGCGCGTGAGTTTGCCGCGATCACGAAACTCGCGGGCGGATAGCGCGCCATGCGGGTCGCGCTGAAAATTTCGGCGTTCGTGGCTTTTGCCGCGCTGTGGGCGCTGCTGGACTGGGCGGGGGCGAGCGTGCTCACGCGCTGCCTCGTGATCTGGATCCTGCTCGGCGCGCTGTGGATCGCTGTGGAAATCGCCGCACGCACCTCGCCACGGGATGCGGCCGCGCGCTGGATCGGGCGCGCGCTGCCCGCGCAAAAGCCGCGCTTCCTCGCCGCCCGGCGCGTGTTCGCGTTTTTCCTCGGAGCAATTTTTCTCGTCGCGTTCTGGTCGTGGGGTTCGCAAGTCCGCGGGCTGGTCGGAGAGCACGGACTCATCCCGATCGGCGAGCAACTCGCGTCTGCGCGCTCGGCGGGAATTTCATTTTGGCAGATGCCCTCGCTGAGTTGGCTCGCGGAAGGCGACGCGATGCTTGTCGCGCAATGCTGGCTCGGCGTGCTGCTCGCCATCGCGCTGTGCTCGGGATTTTTTCCCGGCCCGTGCGCGCTGCTCTGCTGGGCGCTCTACCTCTCGCTGATGTCCGTCGTCGAGTCGTTCGGCAATTTCCAGTGGGATGCGCTGCTCCTCGAAACCGCGCTGCTCGCCGCGCTCTGGCTGCCGTGGCGCGCGCGACCGGATTGGGGCACGGAGACACTCGCGCAAAAGATCGGGCGCTGGCTGCTGTGGTGGCTTTTCGTGCGGATGATCATCGAGTCCGGCGTCGTGAAACTCACCTGGGCCGACGAGACGTGGCTCGGCTGGTCCGCGCTGGATTTCCATTTTGAAACGCAGCCGCTCCCCCTGTGGACCGCGTGGTATGCGCATCAGGCGCCGCGGTGGCTGCTGCGCGCCGGTTGCTGGTTCACTTACTTTGTCGAGATCGCCACGCCCGTGCTCCTGCTTGCGCCGGCTCGCTGGCGATTCCTCCGGCACGGCGCGGTCGCGCTGCAGGTGCTGCTGCAAATCGCCATCCTGAATTCGGGCAACTACACATTTTTCAACGCACTCACCATCGCGCTCTGCGTGCCGTTTCTCGACGACACGTTCCGCGGTTTCCGGAAATGGCGCGCGGACAAACGGCAACGATTGCGCGAACCGCTACCTCGGGGATTCGGGGAGTTTTTGACCACGGATAACACGGATAACACGGATGACGCGGATGGATTTCCGACGGCTGCCTCTTCATCCGTGCCCATCCGTGCCATCCGTGGTCAAAACTCCGCGTCCTCCGCGTCACGCGGAGAAGGGAGCGGAAACGCGACGCGCGATTCGAAAACATCGCCACGCCGCTGGTGGCCGCTCGTGCCAGCGGGTGCGCTCGCGCTCGCGTCGGTCTGCTTCACGTTCGAGGGCTTTGCCGGCGCGTTTGCGGGCATCGCCGGACAGGATGCGGAGATGCGGCGGATGCGCGAAGAATACGAGCGGACCAAAAAATACCCGAGTGCGCAGTGGCCCACGCCGATGCGATCTTTCAACAGCTACGGCCTCTTCCGGACGATGACACTCACGCGCCCGGAGATCATCCTCGAGGGCAGCGCCGACGGCGTGAACTGGCGCGAATACCAATTCCCGTACAAGCCCGGCGACGTGTGGCGACGCCCATCGCTCGTCGCGCCGTTTCAGCCGCGGCTCTACTGGCAGATGTGGTTCGCCGCGCTCGCCCCGCAGCGGTTCGGCTACTTGCTTGAGCGCCTGATGCGCCGCGTGCTTGAGGGCGAGCCGACCGTGCTCGCGCTGCTGGAAAAAAATCCATTCGCGCCGGGCCACCCGCAGTTTGTGCGGCTCGCCTTTTACGACTACCGCTTCACGCGCTTCGAGGATCACACCACCGCTTGGTGGAAGCGCGAACTCCGGGGCACGACACCGGCGGTTTCGCTGGAACATTTTCGCAAGCGATGACCAGCGCGCAGCGATCCGCTCTCAGAGACTGTGTAAAAAGTCGGGGGACAGTCCACGGAAGACACGAAAGGACACGGAAAAGATCCCTCTGCTTCCGTGTTCCTCCGTGTTTTCCGTGGACTTTTCTTCCATTCCCTCCGCACGGCGAACTTTGTCCACTGCCCTCACGGAACTTGCCCGCAAATCCGTGGACTCGGATCCGGCGCGTCATTTGACAGCCCCGCGCACCCGCACTATTTCCCCGCGAGTGATTCGTCTTCCGCTGATTTTTGCCGCCGCCCTCGGGCTTGTGAAGGTGCTTGCGGAGGATTCGCAAATCAATCCCCCCGCCGCTCCGGCTCCGCCGCCCGGGCCCGCGAGTGCGGCTGCGCCCGCGGTCGCGCCCGCACCGCCGGTCGCCCAGCCCACGGGCCGATCGCTGGTGGCGTTCGCACAAGATTTTCGCGCGATGAATCGCTTTGAGGAAAATCCCGCCGTCACCCGGCAGATGGTGGATGCGCTCGTGCGCACCGTCACCGGCAGCGAGAGCACGCGCGCCGCGTGGCGCGAACTCGCGGGCACGGACGAGCGCGTCGGCATCAAAGTCACGACCGCGGGCGGGCCGTATTTTGCGACGCGTCGCGGCGTCGTCGCGGCGGCGGTCGCGGGCCTGCGCGATGCGGGGGTGCGCGAGATCATCGTGTGGGACAAAAGCTCCGCGGCCCTGCGCGAATGCGGCTTCACCTCGCAGCGGCTCGGCTGCGAAGTGCGCGGGATCGATCCGCCGCACGGCTGGGATCGCGACGCGAGTTTCCAGGCGCCGGTGCTCGGCAAACTGATCTGGGGCGATCTGCTTTTTAACGAAAAAGTCAACGCGCGCGGCATCGGGAAGAGTGAGGACAATTTGCTGAGTTCCAAAAGTCACCTCGCGACGATCCTCAGCAGGGACGTGCCGCGCTTCATCAATATCGCCGCGCTGAGCGACGATCCCGGCTGCGGCATTGCCGGCACTTTGCACAGCGCGGTCATCGGCAATCTCGACAATTGGCGCCGCTTCACGAGCTTCGGCGAAGGTGGCGCGGGCGCGATGGCGGACTGCTACGCGGACCCGCGGCTCGGCGGCAAATGCGTGCTCCACATTCTCGATGCGCTCGCCGTGACCTACGCGGGCGGACCCGGACCGAATCCGCAAAATTCCGTGATCCCGAAAACGCTTTACGCCAGCCGCGACCCGATCGCCGTGGATGCGCTCGGCCTCCGCCTCCTCGAAAAATATCGCAGCCGCGGAAACTGCGGCGCGATCGGGGCCAAAGCTTCCTGGCTGCGCGCGACTAATGTGGGCAACGCGGAGGAGCAAATGATGATTCTCACCCAAGCCCGATGAACCCGCCCGACGTCACCCGCGATCTCCTCCGCTCCGTCTCGCGCACTTTTTACCTCAGCGTCCGCGTGCTCCCGGCGGCGCTGCGCGAGACGATGGGCGTCGCCTACCTGCTCGCGCGCACGAGCGACACGATCGCGGATTCCGAAGGCGCGCCCGCGGCGATGCGGCTGCGGCGGCTCACGGATTTCGCCACGATGGTGCAGTCCGGCGCGACGCCGCAGGGCATCGGAAATATCCACCGCGACATCCAGCCCACGCACGACGGCGACCGCGCGCTCATCGCCGCGCTGCCCCGCGTGTTCGAGCGCTTCGGCACGTTCAAGCCGTGGGCGTGGAAGGAAACCACCGAGCTGCTTTCAAAGATCATCCAAGGACAGTCGAACGATCTCCGCACTTTTTCCGAGCCGGAAAAAATCACCGCGCTGCCGGATGCGGAGAGCCTCGAGGACTACACGTATCTCGTCGCGGGCTGCGTCGGCGAATGGTGGACGCGCATGAGCTTCCACCATTTCCCGCGCTACTCCGCGGGCCCCGAGCAGGAGCTGATGCCGCTCGCCGCGTCCTTTGGAAAAGGGCTGCAGCTCGTGAACATTCTGCGCGACATGCCCGCCGATTTACGCGCAGGCCGCTGCTATCTGCCCGCGGATGAATTGCTCCGCGCGGGCGCGGACCCGGCCTCGCTGCTCGACAATCCCGCCGCCGCGCAGCCGGTTTTCGAGGCGTGGCTCGCCAAGGCGCGCGGTTACCTCGCGGAAGCGCGCGCATACATCCGTGCGATTCGTCCGTGGCGCATCCGCTACGCGTGCTACCTGCCCTGGAGTCTCGCGATGCAGACGGTCGCGCTCATGGTCGAGACGCCGCCGCTCGGCAGCGCGGAGAAAGTGAAAGTCTCCCGCGCGATGGTGTATCGCACGATGCTCCGCGGCCTCGGCACCGCCTTCAGCAACGCCCCGCTGCGCTGAGCGTAGGCGCGGGCGGAAGCCCGCGCAGGATCGAGCCGCGCCACGCCGATCCCC
>JBBQJR010000173.1:0-7081 GCA_038326125.1 Chthoniobacterales bacterium | reverse complement strand
GTGGAATCCGAAGGGCGCGCCGCTGAAGGAACCGACGGCGCCGAATGGCGGGCAGTGGGGACTTTGCCAGGATGATTTCGGCAAGCTGTGGTTCTCGAATGCGGGCGGGGAGAAGGGTGTTTGGAATTTCCAGACGCACGTCGCGTACGGGGCGATCAATGTGCCGAGCCAGTGGGATGAATCGTGGATGACGGTGTGGCCGGCGGTCGGGCTGTTCGACGTGCAGGGCGGCAAGGGTCGGCATCGCGACGATGGGACGGTGAACCATTTCACGGCGTCGTGCGGGCAGGAAATTTTCCGCGGCGACCGGCTGCCGGCGGAATTGCGCGGCGATGTGTTTTTGCCCGAGCCGGTCGGGCGGCTCATCCGCCGTGGAAAAGTGGAAGTGAAGGATGGCATCACGACGCTGAAAAATCCGTACGGCGAGTCGGAGTTCATCCGCAGCACGGATCCGCTTTTTCGCCCGGTGAACATGACGACCGGGCCGGACGGCTGCCTCTACATCGTGGACGCGTATCGCGGGATCATTCAGGAGGGAAACTGGGTGAAGCCGGACTCGTTTCTGCGTCCGCAGGTCCAGAGGTGGGGGCTGCAAAACGACACGAATCACGGGCGCATCTGGCGGCTCGTTCACAAGGATTTCACGCCGGGCCCGCAGCCGAAGATGCTCAATGAGAAGTCCGCGCAGCTCGTGGCGCACCTCGAACATCCGAATGGTTTCTGGCGTGACACCGCGCAGAAATTGCTCGTCGTGCGGCAGGATCAGTCGGTCGTTCCCGCGCTGCAAACGATGGCGCGCACGAGCAAGAACCCGCTCGCGCGGATGCACGCGATGTGGACGCTCGAAGGCCTCGACGCGCTCGACGCACTGCTCGCCCGCGAGAAGCTGAAGGACGAAAATCCGCGGGTGCGGGAGAATGCGATTCGCGCGACGGAGTCGCTGATCAAGGCGGGCGACAAGACGCTGGCGTCGGATATTTCCGCACTGGCGAACGACTCGGATCCGAACGTCGTCATCCAGGTGATTGCCACGGCGAAGGCGCAGAATTTTCCCGAATGGGAGAAGCTCGCGCAGACCACGATCACTGCGAGCAAGTCGGCGGGCGTGCAGGAAATCGGCAAGGCGCTGATCACGTCCTCGAAGCCAATGGACG
This sequence comes from Chthoniobacterales bacterium, assembly GCA_038326125.1. Taxonomy (GTDB): domain Bacteria; phylum Verrucomicrobiota; class Verrucomicrobiia; order Chthoniobacterales; family Chthoniobacteraceae; genus SXWH01. Next base: position 5,927 of record JBBQJR010000173.1, on the reverse strand, counting down.
CGAATGTTTTCAGCAAGGAGCAGATTGTCGTGCTGAAAAAGGGCGAGGCGATTTTCAAGGAGCTGTGCTTCGCGTGCCACGGGTTCGACGGCAAAGGCATGCCGATGCAGGGCCAGGCCGCGGGCGTGACGATGGCGCCGCCTTTTGTCGGATCGAAGACGGTGTCGGGGCATCGCGACGGCCCCGTGCTCGCGCTGCTCCACGGCCTCGCGGGGCCGGTGAATGGCAAGACGTATGAGGCGCAGATGGTCTCGATGGCGGGCAATTCCGACGACTGGATCGCGTCGGTCGCGAGCTATGTGCGGAACAGCTTTGGAAATTCCGGCGCATTCGTGACGCCGGAGGAGGTGAAGCGGCTGCGCGCGGCGACGAAGGATCGCACGCAGCCGTGGACGCAAAGCGAACTCCTCGCCGCGCTGCCGAAGCCGCTCGGCGATGCGAAAAAATGGAAGCTGACCGCGAGCGTGAATGCCGCGGGTTGCAGCGCCGCGACTGATGGCGATGCGAAGACGCGCTGGGACACGCACAGTTTCCAGACGCCGGGGCAGTGGTTCCAGATCGAGCTGCCCGCGGAGACGGAAATCGCGGGTGTGCGGCTCGACGCGGCGAAGTCGGCGAATGATTTCCCGCGCGGCTACAAGGTCGAACTGAGCAGCGACGGCGTGACTTGGAGCAAGCCGGTCGCCGAGGGAAAAGGCAGCGGGGCGATCACGGACATTCCGTTTGCGCCGGTGAAGGCGAAGTTCATTCGCATCACGCAGACGGGATCGGTGCAGGGAAAGTTCTGGAGCATCCACGAACTCGCGGTGCTGAAATCGGGCGGAAAGTTTTGAGCGAAGCGCGGCGGCGTGGAGCGCCGTGCGTCCCGCCTGCCACCTCGTGCGCCGCAGGCCTGGTCGTTTCTTGGGAAACCTGCGTGGAGCGGGGCGCATCGGAGGGGGAGTGACGCTGCGCGTTTGCCGAAGTGGCCGCCGGGGCGGACGGCGCTCCACGCGCGCGGCTCCGGGTGAATTCCCGTCGCAATGCACCGCAATTGCGCTATTCCCTTGGTGACGCTGCCCCCACGGCCTCGCAAACAATCCCCGCAGCCATGAAACGATTCATCCTTTCCGCGTCGGTCGCAGCGTGCTCCATCCTCGTGTGGACGACCACCGCCTCCGGTGCGAAGCCGAACAAAAAGCAGCAGCAGCCGACGACGCCCGCGCCTTCCAATTTCCCGGCGAAGCCCGCGCCGCCGGAGAACAAGCCGATGTCGGACGAGTTGCCGTCGCCGTGGCGGACATGGAGCGATCCTGCAGGCAAGGCGATCGAGGCGGCGTTTGCCTCGCTTTACGGAAACATCGTGACGATCCAGACGCACGAGGGGCAGACGTACCAGATCAATCTGATGAATCTCATCCCGGCGGATCGCGCGTTCGCCTTTGACTACGCGAAGCGTCTGCGCTCGCGGTCGTTTGCGAACGATTACGTGAAAAAGGCGGCGTATCAGATCGACTATTTGATCGGTTCGACGCTGGTGGCAAAGGGGCTGAAATTTAATCCCGATGCGACCGACGAGCAGTTTGTGCGGCGCATTTACCTCGATGCCGTCGGTCGCATCCCGACCGCGGAGGAGGCGTCCACTTTCCTCGCGGAGACCACGCCGTCGAAGGAGAAGCGCGCGAAGCTGATCGACAAGCTGCTGTATTCGCCGGGCTACACGATGCAGATGTACAATTGGATGGGCGACATGTTGCGCGTGAAGGATTCGTTCGGCAAAAATGTGCCGACGTTCACTTTTCAAGACTGGCTGAAGGATCAACTGCACGCGGATCGCACGTGGGATTCGCTCGTGCGCACGATGCTCACCGCGGACGGGAAACTGTGCGACAACGGCGCGGTCGGCTTTCTCGAATACGACGCGCAGATGCCGCTCGATGGCGTGTCGAATTTGCTCACGACTTTTCTCGGCGCGAATGTCGCGTGCGCACAGTGTCACGATCATCCGCTCGCGGAATGGAAGCAGCGCGACTTTTACCAGATGGCGGCGTTCTTCGGTGCGAGCGACGGAGTGGATGAAAAGCTGCTCAACGCCGGCAAGAAACTCGCGAAGGGAAAGGGCGGGCCGGCGACCGGGTTGCCGAAGGGGCAGGTGCAGCTCATCGCGAACGCGAATGCGTACCGCATGGAGGACACGAACAAGCAGAGCCTCACTTTTCCGAAGGACTACAAATACAGCGACGTGAAGGCGAGTTCGCCGGTGACGCCGACGCTGATTACTTGGAGCAAGGCGGACAAAACCAATCCGGCCTATCGCGTGGACACGACGAATCCGGCGCACCTGCGCGCGGAATTTGCGAAGTGGATGACGAGCCCGAGCAACCCGCGTTTCGCCGCGAACATCGCGAATCGTCTGTGGAAAAAAGTCTTCGGCCTCGCGGTGCAGGAGCCGGTGTCGGACCTCGACGATCCGACAAAGGCGAGCAACCCCGCGCTGCTCGCGCATCTCGCGACGATCGTGAGGGCGGGGGGATTTGACCTGCGCGAATTCCAGCGCGTGCTGTTCAATTCGCAGACGTATCAGCGCGCGGCGAGCACGTCGCCGGATTTGGAAAAAGGGCCGTATCTTTTCCCCGGGCCGCTCGTGCGCCGTATGACGGCCGAGCAGGTGTGGGACAGCCTCATGGTGCTGAGCGCCGGCGCGGAGGTGGACAACATGCTCCTGCGGCGCGGCGAGGACGAGAAGCTGATGTCGCTGCCGGGAAATGCGGAGACGGCGGAGAATTACAAATACGTGATCGAGCGCCTGCAGCACACCGGCGGAGCAATGATGGGCGGCGGAAAAAAGAAAGGCGGCGGCAGCGAAAAAGGGCTGCTCGCAGAATACCAAGGCGGAAAGCCGCAGCAGCGTTTCGGCATGATCCTCGCGCGGGCGAGCGAGCTGCCGCAGCCCGCGGCGGAGACGCATTTCCTGCGGCTCTTCGGGCAAAGCGACCGGCTCATCGCCGACACGAACACGACCGACGGCAGCGTGCCGCAGGCGCTGATGCTGATGAATGGCAGCGCGGGCAAACTCGTCAGCGAGACGAATTCCGCCGCCGTGATCGCGGCCAGCAGCGCGGATTCCGCGGACGCGAAAATTGACTCGCTCTATCTCGCCTTCCTCGCCCGCAAGCCCACCGCTGTCGAGCGCCCCATCGCGACGCAGGCGCTCACCACTGGCCTCGGAATCACCGACATCGCGTGGACGCTGGCGAACACGCGCGAGTTTCTCTTCATCCAATAAATTCCCACATCCATCCCCATGAATCCCGACTCCCTCCGCGATCCCATTGAGCGCCGCACCTTCGTCGACCGCTGCGCGCGCTACGCCTTCGGGCTCACCGTGCTGCCGATTTTTGCAGGCCGCGCATTTGCTGCGGCAGAAAAAGCAGCCGTCGCCTCCGCGATCACGCGCGGCACGGGCTTTGGCAAGGCGAAACACGTCATTTTTCTCGAGCTCCAGGGCGGGCTGAGCCACATTGATTCGTTCGACCCGAAGACCGGCGAATCGAAGGGCCCCGGCGCTCCGATTTCGACGAAGGCGGATTTTCAGCTCACCGAATATCTGCCCGAGACGGCGAAGATCGCGGACAAGATCAGCGTCATCCGCTCGATGACCGCGAAGGTCGGCGTGCATGCCAATGCGCAGTATCTCATGCGCACGGGCTATGAAAAACGCGGCACGATCGTGCATCCGATGCTCGGCGCGTGGGCGCAAAATTACCTCGGCAAAAGCCACAAAACGCTGCCCTCGACGGTGTGCGTGAATCGTCCGGCGAACCACGGCAACGGCTATTTTCCCGCAGCATTTTCGCCGCTGCCGATCCTCGATCCGGATCAGGGTCTCGTGAATTCCGCCGCACCGGTTTCCGCGGATGTGCAGACCAAGCGCATCGGCCTCCTTGAACAGCTCGACGCGACCTTCGGTAAAAAAATGGCGGATGAAAATGTGAAGGCGTACGGCGATTTTTACGACACGACACTCGAGCTCATGAAGAGCAGCGACCTCAAGGCGTTCGATATCGCGTCCGAGCCCGCGGCGATGCGCGACAAATATGGGCGCAACAAATTCGGCCAGGGCTGCCTGCTCGCGCGGCGGCTGATCGAAAATGGCGTGCGGTTTGTCGAGGTCTCGAGCGGCGGGTGGGACATGCACAAGCAACTCGCCGACAGCATGGAGGATCGCGGCGGGGAATTTGATCGCACGTTTGCCGCGCTCGTGAGCGACCTCGATGCGCGCGGGCTGCTTGATTCGACGCTGGTGTGCGTGACCACGGAATTTGGCCGCAAGCCGAGCTTCGACGGCGGTGGGCGCGGGCATCACCCGCTTTCATTCAGCACCGTGCTCGCGGGCGGCGGCATGAAGCGCGGCTACGTCCACGGCGCGAGCGATGCGACCGGTTATGAGCCTGCGGACAAGCCGATGACCGTGGGCTCATTCCACGCGACGATCGGCTACGCCGCAGGCCTGCCGCTCGAGCAGGAAATCATGACGCCGAGCGGCCGCCCGATGAGCGTCGGCAACAAGGCGAAGCCGGCGCTGGGTGTGTTTGCGTAGGCGTTTCCGGGAGGACGCGGGCTTCCGCCCTCGCCTGCTACGGAACCGCTGATTTAATCGTCGGCAATAGCCCTGCACGCGCAGCGAAGAATTTTTAACCGCGAAAGATTCGAAAGTGGCGAAAAACAGGAACAACACGCCGTATCTTTTCGCGCATTTCGTGTCTTTCGCCGTCACTCCGATTGAATCAGCGGTTCCCTACGGCTTCGCTTCCGCTTTCAGCGAACTCGCCTGCCCTTTGAGTTCGCCGAGCGTCGCCGCTTTTCCGTGGAATGTCATGCTCGGGCCGCTGAAGCCGGCGTTGGCATAGAGGGTGACCACGATGCCGTCGGGAATTTTCAGCGACTGGATGCTGTCGTTGAGAATTCCTTTTTCCTTCATCCGCGCATCGCTGTTCAGCTCGCACGGCACTTCGAGCCGGACGGATTTGCCTTTGAAATTTTCGGCAAAATAGACATCCACGAAGTGCTTTCCGGTGCGCGTGACGGTCGTTTCGCCCAGCTTCGGTTTCGGCGCATCTTCCGCCCAAGCCACGCGGGCGGCGCTCAAAATTAGTCCGATGCACAGGGGAAGCACGCGCCGAGGGTTCATGCTTTTTTCGATAGCTGCCGTGCAGCGGTTGGACAACAAAAACTTTGCGACGCGAAGTCGTGAAGGCGCTGTTGGCTTAGCTGGAATCGTAGGCGTGCTCGGGAGAGCACGCGGCGTGAGATGCCGCTCACGCCGACGAAGGCCCGGCTGCTTTCCTGCATAAGAAAAACGCCCCGGTTTTTACACCGGGGCGTCTTGAATTTTTTGCACGCGGGGAATCCGCGTCAGGCCAGCTTAGTAGCGCTGATAGTCGCGACGGCCACCGCCGCCACCACCACCACCGCCGCCGCCGAAGGAGCGGCGCTGTCCGCCGCCACCACCACCGCCACCGCCGCCGCCGCCGCCCGCTTCACGCGGACGTGCTTCGTTGACCGTGAGGGCGCGACCGCCGATTTGCTTGCCATTGAACATTTCGATGGCCTTCTTGGCTTCCTCTGCGGTGCCCATGGTGACGAAGGCGAAGCCGCGGGACTTGCCGGTCATGCGATCCTGCATGAGGGCTGCCTCCGTGACGGTGCCTGCTTCTTTGAAGAGGTCTTCGAGTTCGATTTCGAGGGTCTCAAAGGAGAGATTCCCCACGTATAGTTTGCTGTTTGACATGTGTTTGTTTCTGCAACTTGCGGAGTCTTAGCGGCTGTTTCCGATGATCGGATTTCAAACTGCCAAAGGAAGCTCTGCGACTTAACACCGCACTGCAAACACAACTAGCAATCTACCAACGCCCAAAGGGGCTCTGAACTTGCGAAGGGCGACTAGA
>JBBQJR010000172.1:0-7097 GCA_038326125.1 Chthoniobacterales bacterium | reverse complement strand
ATTCTGGCGATCGCCGTGAGGACTTTGCGGATGATCCATTCGGCGAGCGGGGGAGTTTTTTGCGGCTGCACGCGCGGGGATTAGCGGGATGGCGCGCGTCCGGCAAGCGGGGTGGCGCGGCGGCGCAGGGAATTGCAAATTGCAAAATGAGGATTTGGAATTGAAAATTCCGCGTCGCGCAAAGGGCCGTTCGATTTGCAATGGGCAATGCCAATTCTCAATTTGCAATTTCCCTGCGGTGGCCGCTACGGCAGCGCAAAGGCGACCCAACGGTCGCCCGTCGGCCCGCCGAGTTTGCCGCCGCCGGTCACGGGCACGACGATGAACTGCCTGCCATTCACCTCGTAGCTCGCGGGCGGCGCGGTCGGGTGCAGCGTGAGTTGGTGGCTCCAGAGTTCCGCGCCCGTGTCCGCATCGAACGCGCGGATCTTTTTGTCGCGCGTGCCGCCGGCGATCACGAGTCCGCTCGCGGTACTCATGCAGCCGCCGAAACTTTCCTGCCCCGTCTTCGGTGTGCCGCGCGCGGCGAGTTCCGCGTATTCGCCGAACGGGACCTGCCACGCGATTTTGCCCGTGTTGAGATCGAGGCAGGTGAGCGTGCCCCACGGCGGCTTGCAGCCGGGATAGCCCTCGTGATCCACGAGCCGGTTCCATCCGGCGAAAGTCCACTTCGGCTTTGCATTCGGATCCAGCGGCGGGATCGGCCGGTCGCGGCAGAGGATGAAATCGAGCAGCGGCTTGAGCTGCTCCTCGGTGAGCTGCGGCATCGGCGGCATCGAGCCCTTGCCGGTTTTGAGCTGCGCGCGGATTTCTGCTTCGTCCAGCCGCAGCCGCACTCCGCGCAACGGCGGCGCGTGGCTGATGCCTTTGCGGTCCGCGCCGTGGCACGCCGCGCACGTGATCTGGTACACTTTTTCTCCCTCGGTCGGCGGCGTCAGCGGCTCGGGATCGCTGTCGCGGAAACACGTCACGAACCACGGGATTTCATTCGACGTGACGAACAGTTTTCCATTCCGCGGGTCGCTCGATGCCCCCGTCCACTCCGCGCCGCCGTGGATGTTGAAAAGCAGCGTCGGCTTCGCTTCCTCGATGCTCGGATACGGCCCGGAATTCGCGCGCTGCACTACGGGCAGCACGACCGCCTGCGCCTCAGGCGACGCTGGCATTTCCGCCAAAGTGTACGCCTGCCGCGCGAAGGGCTGCGGCAGCAGCGGCATCGGCTGCATCGGCGCGGCGATGTCGCCGGGCAGCACGCGCGTGTTCACTTTCACGAGGCGAAAATCGAACAGCGGCGCGCCCGTGACGCGGTCGAGCAGCAGCGTGTTGCCGAGCTTCGTGACCTGCGCGACGGCGTCCACGCGCACGGATTTTCCGTCCGCGGCGGGGCGCTCGACGGTGACGAGATTCGGCGGCGCGGGGATGTCCCAGTCCCACACGTCGTGGCGGATTTCCTGAAAGTGCCACAGACGTTTCCCCGTGAGCGCGTCGAGCGCGATGACGCAGTCGGAAAACAGATTGTCCCCCGTGTGTCCCATGCCGATGTAGTTTGGCTTCGGCGAGCCGGTGGCCACGTAGGCGATGCCGCGCGATTCATCGAGCGCCATGCCGCCCCAGCAGTTCGCGCCCTGCTCGATGCTGCTCCACGTCTCGTGCCCGTAGTCGCCCGCGTCGGGTTTCGTTTTGAAAGTCCAGCGCAGCGCGCCCGTGCGGATGTCGTAGCCGAAGACGTCGCCCGCGTAGCCCGCGGCGACGAGCACGTCGCGAAAAATCGCGCCGACCGTACTCGTTCCCGCGGAAATGTTCGTGCGCCCATTTTCGCCGAAGCCCGGGATTACTTTTCCGGTTTTCGGATCGAGCGCGTAGAGCCAGTTGCCCGCGCCGAAAATCACGCGTGCTGGATTCTTGGCATCACCCGGCCAGTGCAGCAGGCCGCGCCGCGCGGGCTGATCCTCGAGGCGATGGCCTTCCTTCGGCGGTGCAAAGCGCCACCGTTCTTTCCCGTTGCTCGCGTCGAGCGCGACGATGTTCCAGCCCGCAGTCGGCGCGAACATCACGCCGTCCACGATGATCGGATTGCACTGTACATTCGCGGTGCCGTCGCCGGAGTGGTATTCCCACGCGACCTTCAGATCCTTCACGTTTTGCTTCGTGATCTGCGTGAGCGCGGTGAAGCGATTTGAAGTCGGCCCGCCGAGCGAGCGATCCCATTTGCGAAAATCGTCCAGCTTTGGCCAGCCGTTCGCGCGCGTGAGTTCCTCCGTTTTCGCCGCGGGGATGATCCACTCGTCGGGGACTTGCGGGTTTGTGGTTTTCGGGACGATCGCAGGCGGTGGCGCGGATTTTTTCCACGAGCGCGGCACCGGTTTTTCGCCGGCCGATTTCCCGTCGAGCTGAGCGGTGAGCCAGTGCAGGCCATCGAGATTGTCGAGCAGCCGGGCTTCGGCGTCTTCGCCGGTGTGATTCAGGATTCCGACCGGCCCGCGCCAGCCGCTGTCGCGGATCATTTTCAGCAGCGGTAAATCAAGTTCGCCCTGCCCGAGCGGCAGAATTTTTTCCCCCTGCGCCTCGCCGCCGCGCGACATGCCGTTGAGATTCCACGCGAGCAGGTGCGGCTTCATTTTTTCGAGCAACTGCGGCAGCCGATCGAGGTGCTCGTGGCCGTGGTGCAGATTGTACACGAGGCCGACATTCATGATCCCGTCGCGCTCCAGCCGCGCGATGATCGCGAGCTGATTCTCCGGTTCGCCGAACCAGCCGCCGTGATTGTAGAGCGCGACCTTGATGCCGAGCGGCGCCGCGGCCTCGGCGATCGTGCGGATGCGTGCGGCCTCCGTGTCCACGCGCGCCTGCTGCTCCGCGGCGTCCTTCGCCGGCGCGCCGCCGCCGGTCACCCAGAGCTGCGGATGCACGCCGTGGCGCTGGAAAAGTTCGAGCGTCCGTTTGGCCTCGTCATTCAGCGAGCCGGGAAACCACCACGCCGTCAGCTCGATGCCGTGGCGTTTCAGCGCATCGAGTTCCGCATCCCACGTCGGCACATGCTCGGCGCGGTAGTCGTAGGCGAATTTTTTCACACCGAGCTTTTCCAGCATCGCCGCGCGGTCCTCGGGGCCGCGTTTTTTCGCGTCAAACGGCACGATGCACCACGCGACGAGGTTGCTTTCTTCAAAGAGCTTAGGCTCCGCGGCGCGCGTGAAGAGGGCGAAAATAAGAACGAGTGGGAGGAGCGAGCGAAGCTTCATGCGGAAAACTTCCGCCGAAGCGTCGGGAGAATGCGAGCGTGAATCGTGCTCAGCCTAACTCCGGCGATGGAAAGGGAAGAATGTCACGCAAAGCCGCAGAGCCGCAAAGGATCGCAATTTTTTCTGCACTTACCCGATGAGAGAAACATGGCTGCCGGCAAGTTTCATTTCTTTGCTTCTTTGCGCCTTTGCGTGACATCCCATTCCCGGATTTAGGCTCAGTCGAACCACTCGTCCTCCGCATCGAACGCGGGCACGACGAAGTTGAGCACTTTCATTTTTCCCACCGCGCGGTGGCGGCAGCCGGGGCGGATCATGATCGTGCTCATCGGCTTCACCGGGATGCGTGCGCCGTCGAGTTCCATCCAGCCTTCGCCCTCGAGGATCACGTAGGTTTCCGTGAGTCGTTTGTGGTAGTGCGTGCGTGCTTCGGCGGAAATTTCCACGAGGTGTGCGGTGGCAAAGGTGTTCTCCGGCGTGGCAAAAGCGCGGCGCGATGTGCCGCAGGGGCAGGGGACGCCGGGCGTGGAATCGAGTTGCGCAAATTCGTAGCGGTGCATCGCGCGAGTTTCACGCCCGGGCCTGCGATGAAAAGCGGGAAAATTGCCCGCGACTTCGCGATTCGGTCTCCGCGCGCTCACTCCGCCTGCGCCGGTTTTGCGTGGATGATTTCGCCGAGCCGTTCCGCGAGATTTTCCTGATTCTGGCGCACGCCGTCGAGGCTCTGCAGCGTGTCGTTCAGCCGGTTCGCGAGGTCGGTGCGCTTTTCCTCCTCGCTCACGATGCGCGCCTGCCAGTGCTCGGGCATCACGGCGACGCCGGGCCCGGTCACGTCGTTCGCGTCGCGCGCTTCCAGCCAAAAATCAATCGTGTCATTCTCCGCGGGTGCCGGCGTGAGGCGCTCGATTTTCCACTCAAAGCGCCGCGTGAGCGTCTTCGGCTGCCCGCCGCCGAGGTCGAGCTCGACGGTCTGATGCGGCGCGCCTTCGGACCAGTTCACCGCGAAATGGAGCAGCACTTTGGCAACGCCAAAATCGTCGCTCGCGGAAAAGCCGAGGAGCAGCGTGGCGTGGCGCGTGAGCAGTTCCTCGCGCCGCGCGGGCAGCAAAATGCGGATCGTCGGCGGCAGGTCTGGCACGATTTCCACGCGGTGCACGGCCATCGCGCGCGACTCCACGCCCTCGCGGTCCACGAGGTGAAAAATCATGCCGGTGACGTCTGTCGCCGGAATCTCCGCGAGGCCCGACCACTCGCCGGACGCCTCCGCGATGAGCGGCGTGTTCCTGACCGGCTTCGCGGAATTTTCGGTGGAAAATCGCAGTGCGGCGCTGCGCAGCGGGACGGTCGGCGTGAGCCGCACGCCGAGCTTCGAGCCCGCGAGCAGTTTGAGATTTCCGGGCTGGCGCGGTGTCGGCGGGAGCTTCGTGTACGCGGGCCACTGCTGCTCCAGCGCGAGTTGCGCGACGGCGGGACGCGCGCGCACGCGCACGCCGGCAATGTCGGTGCGGTTGTCGCCCAGCTCGATGCGGTAGCGGAAGCCCTCCTGCACGCTGTGCAAAGTGCGCGCGAAACGCGCGGGATCTTCGGGTGCGGCGTCGAGCGGGAATTCCTGCCGGCGGCCGTTCGCGCCCTCGAGGATGAGCCGGCCGGATTTTGGAAGGCGGCCCGCCGCCGTGGCTTCGATGGGCAGATCGTCGCCGAGGGCGATCACGCGGCCGCCGGTGAAGGCGACAATCATCGTGCGGCGCGGCACCGGCACCCGCACGAGCCACGCACGCTGGAAAAGCGGCCAGCTCGCGCGCCCGCCCGCGAGCCACAGCGCGGTCGCGAAAATTGCCGCGGCGACCGCGATGCGCACCCAGCGGCGCAGCGCGTCCGTTTTTACCACGGAGGCAAAGGGCGCGCCCGCCGCCACCTCCGCCGTCTGCGCGAGCAGCGCCTTCACGAGCGAACGACTCACGTTTTCGTGAGAGCCGCCCGCATCCTCTGCGCGCAGCCGCGCGAGCTGCACGCTGGCGATGAAGCGGCTGCGGAATCGCGGCAGCGCGCGCTCGATGGCCAGCGCCACCTTGTCGTCGTCCGGCGGATTCCGCCATTTTTTCACGCCCACGCGCCACGCCAGCGCCGCCGCCGCGCCGACCCCGCACGCGAGCAGCACGGCGCGCGCGGCGAACGGCAGCGCACACAGCCAGTCGAGCGGCATCTCGATCGCGAGCCACGCGAGCGCCGCCGTCAGCGCCATCGCGAGTCCCGTGCGCAGTGCCACGACGCCCTGCCGACGCCGGACGGAATCGAGATGGCCCGCGAGGGCGGGGGCGGCTGCGGAAAGCCGCGGCGATGCGGGAGAATCAGTCACCGCGAGAAGCTGCCGGCACGGTGCGGAGCAGGCGAGCGCGTTTGATTCCAGCCGCCCGTTCCTAACTTTCCCGTGCGGTTGACGCTCACCGCAGGATACATAATCTGCCACGCGCACCCATTTGCGCACTTTCATCATCCATGCCGCACGTATTTGAACCCATCCAGGACGCTGACCAGAATTCGCCGCAACGCAGCGTGAAGGCAGCATCGGCTCCCGCGCCGGCGAGGGATGGCGAGAGGGTGCCGCGCAAACGGCATGGGCTGCGGAATATCATCTTGGTTCTCCTTTTTGCCGCGCTCGCCGGAGGGCTCGTGCATCTCCTCCGCAGCAAGCCCGCGCCACAATCCGCGGCCGACGCCGCCAAGGCTTTTCCGATTCCCGTGGTCGCCGGGACCGTGCAGCAAAAGGACATGCCCTTCTATCTCGATGGTTTGGGAACCGTGCAGGCGCTCAATACGGTCACCATTCGCGCGAGGGTGGACGGGGAACTGACCAAGGTGAGCTTTGTCGAAGGGCAGGAGGTAAAGGCGGGCGACGTGCTCGGGCAGATAGACGATGCTCCATTCAAGGCGATGCTGGAGCAGGCGGAGGCGAAAAAGGCGCAGGACGAGGCGACCCTCGCCAATGCCCGGGTGGATGCCGAGCGATACCGCGACTTGGCGGCTAGGAAGGTCATCGCTCCGCAACAATATGACACGCAGAAAGCATTAGTCACCCAGCTCGAGGCGGGTGGGAAGGCCGACCAGGCGGCCATTGACAATGCAAAGGTGCAGCTTGCCTACACGACCATTACTTCTCCCATCAATGGCCGCACCGGCATCCGGCAGGTGGATCAGGGTAATATCGTTCATCCGGGAGACCAGCGCGGACTGGTCGTCATCACGCAGCTTCAGCCGCTCGCGGTGAACTTCACGCTCCCGGCGCAAAGCCTCACCGACATTCGCCAGCAGACGAAGCAAAGCGAGGGTTTGGAAGTTCTCGCAGTCGATCGTGATAACAAGACGGTGCTGGATCGCGGGAAGCTCACCGTGATTGACAACCAGATAGACAGCACCACGGGAACCATTCTCATCAAGGCGACCTTTCCCAACAAGGACCTCCAACTCTGGCCGGGACAATTCGTGAACACGCGCTTGCTGCTATCCGTGCGGAAGAATGGGCTGGTCGTTCCCGCCTCGGTCATCCAGCGCGGACCCACGGGAGCATTTGCATTTGTCATCAAGCAGGATCAGAGCGTGGAAATGCGCCCGGTCACGGTCGCGCGCATTGAGAACGAGCAGGCGTTGATTGACAAAGGCCTCGAAGCCGGAGAGCGCGTCGTCATTGACGGACAATACAAGCTCCAGCCCGGTTCCCGCGTGAAAATCCAAGGCCCGGCAACCGCTGGTGAGCCCAAGCGCAGCGTGCCCGGAACTCCAACTAAGTAGCGCGCGCGCGCCGCGCTCCTGGCCATGAACGTGTCCAAGATATTCATCCGCAAGCCGGTGGCGACATGCCTC
>JBBQJR010000171.1:0-7152 GCA_038326125.1 Chthoniobacterales bacterium | reverse complement strand
AAAGTCCAGACGGGGGTGGTGAGATTTCGGAGGTCGTGGGCCATGCCCTGCGACATGCGGCCGAGGAGATCGAGTTCCTTAGCTTGCAACAGTTGGTTCTTGAGCGATACCTGATTTATCACAAGGGCTATATTTACCGTAAGTTTGCACAAGAGCTGGATATCGGTTTTTGTAAAGGTGCTTCCGTGGATTTTTTCATCCACGACCAAAAGTCCGAGCGGCTGCTGGTCCACCAAAAATGGAAACGCGAGGACGCCCGGCACGGCATTGAGCTGCTCGCGACCGGCCTTTTCGGCCGCATCCTGCCGGTGGATGTAGCCGGCACCGAGCGGAAGATAGGCGCGTTTGCCGGACGAGAAAAACCGGAAGACCGGCGAGTCGCTCGAGAATTCGGGAATCCGCGTCGCGGCATCCGGCGGGTACGAACGCACGAGCATGAAGGAGCGGTGGATTTCATCCCGGAGGATGAGCGAGTAGGCGCGGACGTTGAGAGTGTTGACGAGGAGCCCGCCGAGATCGGCCAGCAATTCATCGAGCTCGGTGTGCCATCTCGATTCCTCGATAAATGCGCGGAGCCGATCCTGATATTCAAAATGGTCACCAAGGAGGCGGCGTTCCAAAGATTCAGGGCCCGCTCCAAGCAGCTTCGGCATGAAGCGGGAAGCGACAAATCCGCTGGCGAGCAACACTCCGAGGGATGTCCAGAATGCGACTGGCGTGATCGAATCCTGCGGGGCGACGAGCGAAGCAACGAGCATCAGGACAAACCCGATGAGAAAAAGAAACGCAAGGCGCATGGCATGCGCCGCGAACCGCGAAAGGCTGACATGAATCTCGAGCAACTGATGCTGCAGCACGCTGTAGCCGACGAGGATGCCATAGCAGACGGCGCAAAGGCTGCCGAGTGGGAAAATTGGGAGGTGCCACACCGGGTAGCGGTAAACGCCGAGAATCGGCAGGATGTCGTTATTGCCGCCGACAATGAGGATACCTGTGGCCCACAGCAGCGAACGGATCTGGCCGCGCCGAAACCGCGTGGCATTTATCTTGGCCCGCCATAGAAAAACGAGCGTCGAGATTGTGAGAATCGAATACAGCGCCGCGTACACCCAGAACGCCACGCCGCCGACGCCATACCATGCGTACCCGGCATCCCGGACATCGGCGACAAACAAAGGCGTGAACACCGTGCCAGCCAGGCAGAGGCCAGCCACGTAGGAACTGAACACGAGCTTTTTCCTCGGAATGTTACAAATCTGAAGGCAGAGATGAAACAGGCTGATCGGCAGAAAAATGACGCCAATCTGGAGAAACCGCGCCCAGCTCAGGGCTTCTTCGTGGGAGGGCCTCAGGAATAACCGGAAGGTGCCAAAATTCCAGATCACGATGGCGAAACCCCAGACGAGGTAGGCGACCCTCGTGGATGCCTGGACTCCCGCACGCAGGACAAAAAAGGTCAGCAGGGCGTTCAGCACCGCTGCGGAAAGCGGCACATAGGCGGCAAGGCTCATGTTCCGCCGTGGTAGCGTTTCATCACCAGGCAGGAATTCTTCCCGCCAAATCCGACGCTGAGATTTAAAGCGACGCCGATCGGATAGGGTCGCGAATCCCCGATGACCAAGTCCAGATCGCACTCGGGCTCTGGCACGATCAGATTGGTCGTCTTGGGGATGATCTGATGATAAATCGCGAGCGTGGCGACGACGCTCTCCAAGGCTCCCGCCGCCGCGAGCAAGTGCCCCGTCACACCCTTCGTGGAACTGACTGCGAGACGATATGCATGGGGCCCAAAATGGGTTTTGATCGCCTTGATTTCGACCACGTCATTGGCCGTCGTCGCCGTGCCGTGGGCATTGATGTAGTTGACCTCAGATTTCGCCACCCCGGAATCGCGCAATCCTTTTTCAATCGCCCGGCACATGCCGATGCCGTCGGGATGCGGGGCCACCGAGTGATACGCCTCACACGCACGGCCATGCCCGCCGACCTCCGCATAGATGCGCGCGCCTCGGGAGAGGGCATGGGACAATTCCTCGAGGACCAGAAACGCCGCGCCCTCGCCGAGCACGAAGCCGTCGCGAGTCACATCAAACGGCCGCATCGCCGTGGCCGGTGTGGCGTTGCTCGTGGACATGACTTTCATGAGGCAAAAGGCTCCCCACAACGGCGCGAGGATCGGCGCTTCCGCACCGCCCGCAAACATCACGTCCACTTCATCGTCACGGATCATCCGCAAGGCATATCCCATCACATCATTCCCCGATGCACTGCCTGAACTATAGCTCGCCGCATGACCTTGGATGCCCAATTCCAACGCGATCTCTCCTGCTCCGCCGCCGGTGTAAGCGTTGATCAGCGTGAAGGGACTCATTCCGCGGTAGCCGCGGTTCTCGAAGGCGGTTTGCCCTTTGAATGACGACTCCATGCCGCTGACTGAAGTTCCCTCGATGATCCCGATGCGCTCAGGGTGCCGGGTCAGGAGATCGCCTTTTGCATCGTCGAGCGCGAGCTTTGCGGCTGCGATTCCGTATTGAATGGAGAGGTCGAAACGTCGCGCCTTCTTGGGCTCCGTGTATTTCCCAAGTTCAAATTTCTTCACCTCTGCGGCAACGCGACTCGGGAAGTTCGTCGAATCAAATCTCGTCAACGGCGCAGTGCCGCTACGTCCGTCCCGGATGCTTTCCCAAAACGTCACCAGATCCTTCCCACTGGGAGCGATCACGCCCATTCCGGTTACCACCACCCGCCGAGTGCGTTCACCGGAACTCATGCCTCCCTCCTTCCGAAGGGCAGGATGGCCGGGGTGCGTTCCATGTATTTTTTGTAGGCATCGCCGAACTGCGCAAGCAGGGCACGTTCCTCGATGCGCACGCGCGCCAAAAGAGTGGGCACAAAAATCGCGAAGACGATCGCGAGGCTGATCCACGCATTCAGCATGAGGCCGATGCCGAGCAACTCGAGAATCATGGAAAAATAGACCGGGTGCCGCGCGTGCGCGAAGGGTCCGCTGCTCACAAATTCATGCCCTTCGCGCATCTCGACATGCAGGCTCCAAAATTTTCCCAGCGAGCGGATCGCGGCGCGGCGAATTCCGAACGACGCGACCGCGCACGCGAGGCCGACGACGAAAGTCGGCCACCACAGCACGAGATGCCGCAGCACAAATTCCGTGATGCCGCCGGCCACGATGAGCACGCCGCAGAGCATGAAAAGCCGGAAGGTGATGCTCTCAAATTTTTTCCCCGCGACGACTTCGCGCTTCGCAAAAACTTCCGCGATGCGGGCGACATAGGCGGCCGCGGCGGCGGCGATGGGCAGGATGTGCGGGAGGTCGATATTCATGGTCTGGGAAATGAAGCGCGCTCTATCGCACAGCTTCCACCGCATCGCAATCTGCGCGGCAAATTCGGACGCTGCGAAAAAAATGCGGAGCGGAAAAACTCATGCCCGCGCGGCGGCACCGATCACTCTCCGGCGAGGCGGAGGGCATGCGGCCCGGTTCAGAGATCACCCCGGTGGCCATGCGAGCGCGCGCCCGGCGAGCAGGTGCAGGTGAAGGTGCGGGACGCTTTCGCCCGCATCGCGGCCGTTGTTGATCACGATGCGGAAACCGCTTTCGAGCACGCCGAGCTTCGCGGCGATTTCGCGCGCCGCGAGCAGCATCCGCCCGAGCAAATCGGCCTGCGCCGGCGTGGCGTCCGCGAGCCGCGGAATGCACTTTCGCGGGACGATGAGGACATGCACGGGTGCCTGCGCGTGCACGTCGTGAAACGCGATGAAGTCATCGGCTTCGTGGACGATTTTTGCGGGGATTTCGCCGGCGGCGATTTTTTCAAAAGTGGTCATGCGACGTGGAGAAAAAGTTCGCGCCCGGAGGTCGCAGCAGAGTGGCCCAGCGCCTGCGCCGTGTGCCGGCGCGCGAAGGCGACAATCTCCGCGCGGAGCGAGCCGCACCCCGCGCTCCATCGGCGGCGACCGCGGAGAATTTTCACGCACGGCCCGAGGCTGTGCAGTTCGCAATAGCTGCCGCCCCCGAGGAAAACTTCGCGCAGCCGGGCCTCGAGCGCGGAGAAAAAGGCCAGCTCAAATCCGTTGCCCGCCTGCTGCGCGATCTCGACGAGCGAGATCCGCGCGAAGGGCGACGACGCCTCGAAGCACGCGCCGATTTCCGCAAAACCGATCGCCTTCAGCGCCTCGCGCACCGCACGGGTGAACGACGCCGCGGGCATCGTCGTGCGATCGGTGAGGCTCGCCAGCCACGCCTGCACGCTCTCCGCGACATGCGGCGCGAGCGGCCAGTCCGGCTGCCCCGCCCGGTGCGCGGCGAGGGCGAGCACGCGCGCGAGCCAGTCGCGATCAAAGGCCATCGCGCGGCGGTCGCGCAGCACGATGAGCGGGAGCGCGTCGCGGAAGGCGATCATTTGAAAAGCTCCGGCTGTCCTGCGCCTTTGCGCGGCTGTTTTTCCAGCTTTTGGATTTCGTGGATGAATTCGCCGATGTCCTGAAAATGCCGGTACACGCTCGCGTAGCGCACGTACGCCACCTCGTCCGTCTCGTGCAGCGCGACCATGACTTTCGCACCGATGACATGGCTCGGCACCTCGCGGCGAAATTCCATCTGCAGTTCGTGCATGATTTCATCGGCCACTTTTTCCAACGCCTCGGCCCCGACGGGGCGTTTTTCGCAAGCCTTCAGCATGCCCGCGAGGAGCTTTTCCTTGTCAAAAGGCTCACTGCGCCCGTCGCGTTTGGCCACGCGCAACTCGGAGCGCTCGACCTCCTCATACGTCGTGAACCGCTGTGCACATTGGAGGCATTCGCGGCGACGGCGAATGCTTCGGCCATCTTTGGAAAGGCGCGAATCAATGACCTTGTCTTCCAAACTACCGCATTTGGGGCAATACATCGGGTTGTGGAGGCGTGAAGCGGACGGAGTCGTTTAACACAAGGTATGGACGGGTCAACCGTAATCGGAGTTCCTCGTGCCGAAGGCAAAGTGATATTCCTCAGTGAAAGCACCGGATACCGAAGTAACGCCCGCACGGAAGTCGTGCTTGCACCGTGGGCGGAAGTCTCGGTCTCCGCTTCCCGCCCAGATAATTTAGTTCAAGATGGCACAAAAATAGCGAAAGATTTCCTAAAATAGTGCTTGCCCTTTTCCTCCCATCGCATATTCGTCAAGGTTCGTTTTCGCGGGGTGCTCTTGCAGTGCCCCGCGTCTTCGTCTAGACGTAAAATCACGATTCCACAGCGCTGAAGACCACATTTTTTCACCGGGTCCCACCCACGCCGCTCACTTCAGCCGCACGGACCCTTTGCAAAAATGCCTTCGGAAGGACTGGCGTCGCCAACCGCGCACTCTCCTTGTCCTTGTCCTTGTCACCCGTTTCCAGTTTGAATTCCCTTCGTTCTTCGGAAATCGCGAGAGTGTGGCCCCTGGGCAGCTCCGGGTCGGCACCGTGCAGCACGCGACAGTCCCCGCAAGCCAGCCGTGCATTCGCTCGGCCATTCTGTTCCTTCGGACGGACCTCCATTTTCTAAACAAGTCCCGGGAGGCCGATCCCCGACCCCGGGAATCGGCGTCCCCGGATGAAGCATCCACACACCGCACCACACATCATGTCTGAACGCATCAACTTCGGAACCATCAAGGAAGGCGCCGAGCCGCCAAACCTCATCGAGCTGCAGACCAACTCGTACAAGGAATTTTTGCAGGAGGGCGTCTCGCCCTCAAAGCGCAAGGAGACCGGTCTCCAAGCGGTGTTCCGCGAGGTGTTCCCGATCTCAAGCTACGACGAGAAAATCACGCTGAACTTCGCGAGTTACGATCTCGCCGAGCCGAAGATGTCCATCCGCGAGTGCATGCGCGAGAGCCAGACTTATTCCGCGCCGCTCTATGTGACCTTCCACCTCAAGGAGGAGAAGGGCATGAAGGAGGAGAAGGTGTACATGGGCGAAATCCCGCTGATGACTCCCGCCGGGACGTTCGTCGTGAATGGTGCGGAGCGCGTGGTGGTCTCGCAGTTGCACCGCTCGCCGGGCATCTGCTTCGAAAGCTCGATCCATTTGAACGGCAAGGTGCTTTTCAGCTTCCGCATCATCCCGGATCGCGGGTCATGGGTGGAGTTCCAGTACGACACGAACGATCTCCTTTACGCGTACCTCGATCGCCGCAAGCGCCGCCGGAAAATCCTCGCGACCACTTTCCTCCGCGCGCTCGGCTACGGTGGCGACGAGGACATCCTTAAGATTTTCTACAAGATCGAAGACCTGAAGCTGAACGAAAACCTCGAAGACGAGGAGCTCGCCACGAAGGTGCTCACCGCCGATGTGAAGGACGGCGAAGTCACGCTCGCACGCGCCTTTGAACCGCTGACGAAGGCCACCATCCGGCAGGTCATCGCGCTCGGCATTAAGAGCGTGAAAGTTGTGGACGTGTCGAAGGACGACAGCGTGATCAAGTCGCTGAAAAAGGATCCCGCGCACGACGAAGAAGAGGCGCTGAAGGACATCTACCGCCGCCTCCGCCCCGGCGATCCGCCAACGATCCCGAACGCCCGTGCGCTGCTGAAGCGGCTCTTTTTCGATCCGAAAAAGTATGATCTCTCGCGCGTCGGTCGCCATAAGATCAACGTGAAGCTCGGCATCAATGTGAAGCTCGAAGAGCGCACCGTGACGAAGGAAGATTTCGTCGCCGCGATCCGCTACATCATCGGTCTCCGCTCCGGCGAAGGCATGCTGGATGACATCGATCATCTCGGCAGCCGCCGCGTGCGGACCGTGGGCGAACTCCTCGCCAACCAGTGCCGCGTGGGCCTCGCCCGCACAGAGCGTCTGGTGAAGGAACGCATGACCCTTTTCGATGCCAATGTCGAAATCATGACGCCGCAGAAGCTGATCAACCCGAAGGCGCTGAGCGCAGTCATCCGCGATTTCTTCGGCCGCTCGCAGCTTTCGCAATTCATGGATCAGACGAACCCGCTGAGCGAACTCACGCACAAGCGTCGCCTTTCCGCCCTCGGGCCAGGAGGTCTCTCGCGCGACCGCGCAGGCTTCGAAGTCCGCGACGTTCATCCGTCGCACTACGGACGCATCTGCCCCATCGAGACGCCGGAAGGCCCGAACATCGGCCTCATCGCCTCGATGAGCACG
>JBBQJR010000170.1:0-7201 GCA_038326125.1 Chthoniobacterales bacterium | reverse complement strand
GCGACTCGCATCGCGGCGCGGATTTGCTCGACGAGATCGAGCGGCACGACGGCAGGAATCTCGACTCGCGGTTGAAGAGCCTGTTGCAAAATCTCCACGCGCCCGCGCCGGATCGCATCGTCCGCCCGCTGAGCGGCGGAGAAAAGCGCCGCGTCGCGCTTTGCCGCGCGCTCATCGCGCAGCCGGAATTGCTCATCCTCGACGAGCCCACGAACCACCTTGATCCGCAGAGCGTGGAGTGGCTGGAGAATTTCCTGCGCAGCTATCCGGGCACGTGCTTCCTCGTCACGCATGACCGCTACTTTCTCGACCGCGTCGCCACGCGCATCGTCGAGCTGAAAGGCGGTGCGTTCTATTCCTATCCGGGAAACTACCAGCAGTACCTCACGACGAAGGCCGAGCGCGAAGCTGGTGAAGAGGCATCGGAAGGCCGGCGGCAGAAGTTTCTCGCGCGCGAACTCGAATGGGTTCGCAAAGGTCCGAGTGCGCGCCGCACGAAAAGTGTGGATCGCATCGCCCGCTATCACGACCTCGCCGCGCAGGCCGGCCCGATGCGCGAGGAGGACGTGGACCTCATCATCCCGCCGCCGCCGAAGCTCGGAAACACGATCCTCGATCTCGTGAATGTCGGCGTCGAAATTGGCGGGCGAAAACTTTTCGACTACCTCTCGCTGGAGCTTCCCGCAGGCGCGCGCGTCGGCTTCGTCGGACGCAACGGCGCGGGCAAGACTACGCTGCTGCGCATCATCCTCGGCGAGCAGGAGCCCACATGGGGCAAGGTGGTCCGCGGCGCGCGCACGGTGATCAATTATGTGGACCAGAATCGCGAAGTCCTCCGCGACGAAGAGAGCGTGATGGAGGCCATTTCCGGAAAGAGCGATTGGGTCGTGCTCGGCGAAAACAAGCTGCATGTCCGCAGCTACCTGAAGCGCTACCTTTTCACCGACGAGGCGATCAATGGCCGCATCAAATCACTCAGCGGCGGAGAGCGCAGCCGACTCGCCATCGCGAAGATTCTGCTGCGAGGCGGCAACCTGCTGATCCTCGATGAGCCGACGAACGACCTCGATCTCTCCACGCTGCAAATCCTCGAGGAAGGCCTCGCGGAATTTGGCGGCTGCGTGCTGGTCGTCAGCCACGATCGCTGGTTCCTGAACCGCGTCTGCACGCACATCCTCGCCTTCGAGGACGACGGGCGCGTGGAGCTGAACGTCGGCGACTACGACTACTACCTCGAAAAAAAGCGCACGCTCGCAAAGGCGCCCGTCGCGGAAATCGGGAAGCCCGTCGCAAAGCCCGCCGCCGCGCAAGCCGCCCGCGCGCGCAAGCTCAGCTACAAGGAGCAGCAGGAACTCGACGGCATCGAAGCCATGATCCTCACCGCCGAGGGCGAAGCCGCCGAGATTGAGAAGACGCTGCACGACCCGACATTCTACGCGACACGTTCGCGTGAATTCCCCGAGTGGGAGGCAAAGCTCGAAGCAAAGAAGGCGCAGATCGCGTCGCTCTACGCGCGCTGGGAGCAGCTCGAAGCGGTGCGTGTAGCGTCGGTGTAGGACCGGTTGAAGCGCACGGTTTGCAACCTCACGCCCCACGATCCGCCGCACGGAATCCGACGACTTTCACTTCCTTCACCGCATCGTCCACCCACCACGCAAGCGCGAAGGAACCGATGATCTTCACTTCGTGATTTCGACCGTCCTTTCCGCGTTCGCGGAAATCGCCGCCGAGCGTCGGTTGATTTCCGAGCCGTGTGCAGAAGTCCAGGACACGGACTCGTTCCCGATGGCCCAGCGTGTCGAGTGACTGGAAAACCTCGTCGAGAAGAAAAACTTTATAGTCAGCGGGCACGATCAGTTCGAGCCGAGCAACCGGCGGCGCGCTTCGTCGAGCGGAATCCACTTCTCTGGTTTTTGGTCATTCCCCCGATCTGTCACGCGCTGCCATTCACCCGTTTCCTTCATGTCGAGCACCGTCAGAAAGGCCACGAGCTTCCGGCGGTCAACGAGTGGCAGATGGGCGGACTCCTCCTGAATGTCTTCCAGACTCATGGTGCCGAAATTAGCCGGGCGGGCGGGCGTTCGCAAGGCGGCTTTCGTCGTCCGCATCGCGCCACAGCGAATCCCTGAACACCCATGTCAGTGCGAAGCCGGCGAAGAGTACGGTGCCGATTTGCTGCACGGACATGGACCACAGATCGCGACGACGCCCTGCGAATGCGATGAAGGCCGCGCCGCCGGTGAGGATGGTGAGCACCGTGGCGATGAGCGCGCGCATCCAGCGCGGGAACGGGCGGCTGAACGCCTCGACCGCTGCGAGCGAGACGGCGGGCGCGAGCAGGATGTAGGTCGAGGATTCCGTCGCCGGGCCGAGCAGGAGCATCCAGCAGCACACGAGCGTGAAGATGAGCGTGAGCAGGCGGTCGTTGCTCCATTTTTTCAGACGGCCAACGAAACACAGGACGGCGATGAGGCCGCCGCCGAGGAGCTGGATGAAGAAGTAGAGACGGAGATTCAGCTCGATGCCGCACGCCGCGAGCAGCGTCCAGAGATCGCGCGGGCGGTTCATGATGTCGTGGTGGCGTTCGTCCACGGAGCGCGTCGCGACCCAGTGGTGATATTGCTCGGCGACGTAGGCGGGCTTTTGCAAAATGAATGACAGCGCGCCGAGTGCGAGCAGCGCGGCGACGAGACGCCATGAAAATTTCTGCGGGAAGATCACGCAAAGCAGCAGGCCCGCGGCGAGCGGGTAGATTTTCAGGTACGCGATCACGCCGATGCACAGCGCCGCGAATGCCCAGCGCGCGGAACGGGTGGCGATGATTGCAAACATCACGAGCGCGACGACGAGCGGATTTGCCTGGGCGTTGTTGATGCTGCCGATGGAAAGGGGAAGCAGGATGAGAAAGACGAGCGGGTGATTTTTCGCAGGAATCCGCGCGGTGCCCCCGTTTTCATTTCGCAGCCAAGCGCGCACGGCGGCGAGATACGCGGCGACGACGCCGAGTCGCCAGACGATGTTCGCGAGCCAGAACGGCATGAGCGCGAGCGGAGAAAACAGCGCGGCGACGAGCGGGCTGTAGAGGTAGTCGGTGCCGCCGGAGTAGAGATTTTCACCAAGCAGCCAGCGGGCGCCCGCGGTGTGAAAAATGGGGAAGACGGTGCCGCTGGTCGGCTTCAGGAGCGAGCGGATGAGCACGCCGAGGACGAGCGCGATCCACAAGGCACCGACGATGAACCACGCAGGGCGCGTGCGCTTTTCCGGCGAGGCTAGCGGCGCGGTCATCGGGAGTTTTGAGTCATGCGAGCAGACGCTACGCACCGCGCGGGGCGGGGGACAGATGGAAAGCGTTTGTGCTGTTTCAACGCGCAACGCGCGACACTCAACGCCACCCAAAAACTCGCCTACTTTTCGGCGAGGGCGAGGAGGGCGAGCATGCGGCCGGTCTGGCCTTTTTCGCGGCGGTAGCTGTAGTACTTTTCGGCGTGCGCGAAGGTGCAGGTGTGGCAGTCGTGAACGGCCACGAGGCCGGCGGCGCGGCACTGGCGGAGGATCTCGGCGGCGAAATCCACCTCGTAGGCGGGCGGGCGGATGCAGGGGCCAAGTTGCGCGACGATGTTGGCGCGCACGCAGCCGAAGTTTTTTTCCATCGCGGCGATGGCGGCGGCGGTGATGTTCAGCTCTGTGCCTTTTTTTCCGCTGTGGACGCAGCCGATGGCGCGGCGCACGGGATCGACAAGAAAAACCGGGCCGCAGTCGGCGACGTAGATGCCGAGGCAGACGCCGGGGTCGGCGGAAATGAGTGCATCCACTGCGGAAACTGGAGCGGTGTTTCCAGTTTCCACGACGGCGACGGCGGCACCGTGGACTTGTTCGGCGGTGATGAGCTGGCGATGGCCTGCGCCGATGACGCGGCGGATTTCATCGTGATGCGCCGCGAGCTGTGCGAGCGCTGCGGCGCGATCCATTCTCACCTCGATCCCGGGCACGCGGCCGGTGAAGGCGTGCAGGACCGGGAGGGCCGAGAGCGCGGGGAACGTCTCGAACGGGCAGGCGGTCATCGCGGCCTACTCTTTGTTGAAGAGCACGCCTGGGCGGCGGACAGGGCCGTCGGAGGGCCTGGCTTTCAGTTCGGGCACGGTCGGATCAAAAATGGTGTCGGCACCGGTGGCGCGATCGTATTCGGCGAGGGCGACGTTGTAGTCGGAAAGCGCCTGCTTTTGCGTGGTGCGCGCCTTGGTGAGGGCGACGCGCGCATTGAGGACATCAAGCTGCGTGCCGGCACCGGCGGAGAGGCGCTCGCGGGAGAGGCGGAGGGCTTCGATGGCCTGCTCGACGACCTTGCTCTGGCTGGCGATGACTTCGCGCGAGACTTTCGCCTGCGCGTAGGCTTTTTCGACTTCGAGTTCCACCTGCTGCTCGGAATCGGTGAGGCTGACTTTGGCGGAGGCGAGGCGCGCCTTCGCCTGATCGATTTGGCCTTTCGTTTTGAGGCCGTCGAAAATTGCCCACGAGCCATTCACGCCGAAGAACCATCCGTTGGTCACTTTCGCGAGGTCGCTGGTGCCGCGCGCGTTGAGAAATTCATAGCCAGCGTCGGCGCTGAGCGTGGGCTTGTAGCCGGCGCGCGCGACAGTGATCTGCTGCTCTTCGGTGAGGACGGTATCCTTTTGCGCCTTGAGGATGGAGCGGTTTTGGAGCGCGGCGGCGAGGGCGCGGGCGAGGTTCACTTCGCGCGGCGGCATGCGCAAATAGCCGATGACATCCGGCTCCTCGTTGGTTTCGAGGCCGAGGGTTTTGCCGAGTTCGAGGCGGGCGATGTGGAAGTTGTTTTTGGCGCGGATCAAATCGGGGCGGGCGTTGGCGAGTTCGACTTCGGCCTGCAGGACGTTGAAGCGAGGCACGGTGCCGGCGTCGAAGCGGTTTTGCTGATCCTTGAGCTGATCGGTGAGCAGGACAATGCTCTCCTCGGCGACGGGGATGAGTTCGCGGTTGAGCAGCGCGGTGAAAAATTGCGTGCGCACTTTCGCGATGGTGCTGGCGACGGTCTCGCGCAAAATCTGGTGGCTGGAGTCTTCGGCGAGGGCTGCGATTTTCCAGGCGGCGCGCACTTTTCCTCCCGAGTAAATCGTCTGCTGGACTTGCAGCGTGATGCGGTAGGACTTGTCCTGATTGCCGCCGAGCAGCGCGCTCGATCCGCTGGTGGTCGAGGCCGAAGAAGAAAGCGCGGAGGTGTCCGACGAAGTGGGCAGCGTGGAGGTGCTGGAGGTCGTGGAACTGGACGCCGAGACGACGCCGCCGGACTGGATCAGCCGGGGATCATACTGGGTGTAGGAGCCCGTCGCGGTCAGCGAGGGGAGTGCGGCGGCACGGACTTCGATGACTTGGCCGCGCGTGCGCTCGATTTCGTGGATGGCCTTGAGGACATCCGGATTTTGCGCGAGTCCGAGGGCGATGGCGCTTTCGAGAGTGAAGCTGCGATTCCCTTTTACCGTCGCAACGACTCGCTCCCCGCCCGGCGAAGCGGTGATGAGGAAAAGGAGCGTCGCGGCGACGACGACCGCGCGAAGCATCACTGGTTGCAGTGCGGGAAGATTTTTTCGTAGATGCGCAGCCATGTGGCGCGCTCAGACTCATCGAGATATTCCATCAGGCGCAAGAGGTTTTGGATCATGTCCTGGCGAATTTCCTGAACCATCGCGTGGCCTTGGGCAGTAATGACGACCATGACTTTGCGACGATCGTTCGGGCCCTGCTTGCGGGTGATGAGGGAAAGTTTCTCCAGCCGGTCCACGAGGCCGGTAGCGGCGGCGGTGGTGTGCTTCATGCGGCGCGCGACTTCGGTCATGGTGAGCGGTTCGGGCTCTTGGGCGAGAAAGCTCAGCAGGAGAAATTGCGGGAAGGAGAGCCGCCCGCGGACGAGTTCCTTGGAGAGGTTCAGAACGAAGGTGCGCTGGAGCACGATAAACATATCGGCGAGGCGTTCGGCGGCAGATTTCAGGTCGTGGCGATGATCGTGCATGGTATTTAAGTTCCTAAACGGAATGGCAGTCTGTGATTTCGTCAAATGACATTTTCTGACGAATGTTTCGGCATGGCGTTTGCTGTAAAATTCCCATCCCAAACCGCCATGCAACGCTACACCGACCAAACCGCCACTCTCGACATCTCGGAACTCCCCGCCGAGCACGCCACCCCGGAACCACGGGGCACCGTCCTCCTGCTCGAAGACGACTCGCAATTTAAGGAAATCATGTATGACTTCCTGCACAGCCACGGCTACAAAGTCGTGAGCGTGCAAAATGGGGTCGAGGGCGTGCACGAGGTGCTGGCCAACGACTTCGAGGTCATCCTGTGCGACATGATGATGCCAACGCTGCCGGGCGACATGTTTTTCCGCGCCGTCGAGCGGATGCGCCCGCACCTCTGCAACCGGTTCATTTTCATGACGGGACATCGCAGTAATGCGAAGGTGACGGACTTCATCCGCACGGTGAATGGCACGATTTTGTCGAAGCCTTTTCATGTGGACGATCTGCTGGAGATGATCGCCTTTGTGCAGGTGCGGACGGCGGTGAACTGATCCCGAAGTTGCGAGGTGCGCAGTGAGCGGAAGGGCGTGACATTTTCGCAAAATGGGCCACTGATGCGCCGCCTCGCGATGGTGCCGGGCTGACCTCCCATGTTCCGCCGCTTTTTGAAAAAACTCTTCATCCCGCCGATGGTGGTGCTGGCGGCGGCGATCATGTTTTTCGAGGAATGGCTGTGGGACAGCCTCACGGAATTCATGGCGTGGATGGCGCGGGGGCGGGTGTTCCGGTGGCTCGAGGCGAGGCTCGCGGCACTGCCGCCGTACGGGGCGATGGCGGTCTTCCTCGTGCCGGGCGTGCTGCTGCTGCCGGTGAAAATCGCGGCGCTCTATCTCATGACGCGCGGGCACGCGGGCGGCGGGCTGTGCATCATCCTCCTGGCTAAAGTGATCGGCACGGCGATCGTGGCGCGCATCTTTGCGGTGTGCCGTCCGTCGCTGCTCACGGTGAAGTGGTTCCGCCGGCTGTACGAGTGGATCGTGCGGCTGAGGGACCGGCTCTACGCGGCGATCAAGTCCATGTCGGCATGGCAGACGGTGCTGCGGTGGAAGAAGGTGATCCGGTCATGGATGCCGCGGGGCGGGCATCTCATGCGGCGGTGGAAGGCGATC
>JBBQJR010000169.1:0-7244 GCA_038326125.1 Chthoniobacterales bacterium | reverse complement strand
CCTCAAATTGAAAACCGACCAACTGAATACACCAACCATGGAACTCGCAGAACGCGCCACCATTCTCACTCCGTCCCTCACGCTCTCGATTGACAGCAAAGCCAAGGCGATGCGCGCCGAGGGCATTGACGTGTGCAGCTTCGGCGCAGGGGAACCTGACTTCGACACGCCCGAGCACATCAAGCAGGCCGCCGCCGCCGCGCTCGCCGCGGGCTTTACCAAATACACTCCGTCGAGCGGCATCCCGGAATTGCGCCAGGCGATCAGCGAGAAGTTCAAGGCGGACAATCATCTCGACTATTCGGCGAACCAGATCGTCGTCAGCAATGGCGCGAAGCATTCGTGCCTGAACGCGATCCTCGCGTGCGTCGGGCCGGGCGATGAAGTGATCATCCCCGCGCCGTACTGGCTGAGCTATCCCGAGATGGTCCGCATCGCGGGCGGCGAGCCGGTGATCGTCCCGACGAAGGAATCCAACGGCTGGAAAATGACCGCGGACGAATTCGAGAGCGCGATGTCGCCGCGCACGAAGATGGTGATTTTGAACTCGCCCGGCAACCCGACCGGAGCCGTTTACACCGAGGAGGAACTGCGCGCCATCGGCGACGTGGCGCTCGGCGAGGACATCCTGATCCTCAGCGACGAAATCTACGAGAAGCTCGTGTACGATGACGTGAAGCACGTCTCCATCGCGTCGCTGAGCAAGGAACTCTACAACCTTACGATCACCGTGAACGGCTTCAGCAAGAGCTACGCGATGACCGGCTGGCGCCTCGGCTACCTCGGTGCGCCGGAGCAAATCGCAAAGGCGATCGACGCGATCCAGAGCCATTCGACGAGCGGCTGCACGAGCTTCGCGCAAAAGGGCGCGCTCGCTGCGCTCAAGGGCGACCAGCAGTGCGTCGCGGATATGCGCGACGAATTCGACATCCGGCGGCAGTACATGGTGGATCGGCTGCAAAAAATAAATCGCGTGAGCGTGGTCATGCCGCAGGGCGCGTTCTACGTCCTCGCGAATATCAGCGGGCTCGGGCTCAGCTCCGCGAATTTCTCGGACCGCCTGCTGAGCAAGCATCACGTCGCCGTCGTCCCCGGCATCGCGTTCGGCGATGACCGCACCGTGCGCCTCAGCTACGCGACAAGCCTCGATGTGATCAAGAAGGGCCTCGATCGTTTCGAGGAATTCTGCCGCCAGCTCTGAGCGTAGCGCCGACGATTCGTCGGCAAAATAATCGTGAGAGCACGGGAGATGTCCATGGTCGCACCGTGAGTGTGAATGGAATCCAATCTCCTGTGCATCTGCACACCGTCGGGTCGCCGCGCCCGCGAGCCGGTGAGATTGTTCACGCGCCGATGATCACCGCGCGCGCGGTGCCGACGAATCGTCGGCGCTACATTCCACCGCCTCGAGCATCCGCAGCGATTGCACGGCGGCGCGCACATGGTGGACGCGGAAGATTTGCGCGCCGCGGAGCAAGCCTGCGGTGATGCACGCGACGGTGCCGGCGTCGCGCTCAGCGGGCGGGAGGCCGAGCACTTCGCCGATGACCGTCTTGCGCGACACGGGCAGGAGCAGCGGGCGGGCGAAGTGGTGCAGGCTTTCGAGTTCGCGGAAGATGCGCAGGTTGTCGTCGCGCTGCTTTGCAAAATCGATTCCTGGGTCGATCACGATCGCGTCGCGCGGGACGCCTGCATTTTCGGCGAGCGCGATTTTCTCTGCGAAAAAATCGTCCAGACTGCGCATCACGTTCGTGTAGCCGACGTGCGTGTGCGCGATCTTCGGCGTGCCGACGGTGTGCATGATGAGCAGCGCCGCGCCGGAATCTGCGCAGATGCGGGCGTTCCCGTCGGTCGGCAGTCCGCCGATGTCGTTCAGGATGTCGCCGCCGGCGGCGAGCGCGAGGCGCGCGACTTCGGGGCGCCAGGTGTTGATCGAGAGCGGGACAGCCGCATCCCACCGCTCGATGAAGCGCACGAGCTGCGCGGCCTCCTCGCCGGCGGGCAGCGCGTCGCGGTTCGTGCGCGCACTTTCCGCGCCGATGTCCACGATGTCCGCGCCTTGCGCGACCAGCTCGCGTGCATGCGCGATCGCCGCATCGCTGTCCGTGATGCCGTCGCCGGAAAAGGAATCGGCGACGAGATTCACGATGCCCATCACGAGCGCCGGACGCGGAAACTCGAAGGCAAAATCGCGCGCGCGCAGCCTCATGCGAGCGCCACCGACGAGCTGCGGCGCTTGGCAAAGCGCAGCGTGTGCGTGAAGCCGCAGTCCCACGCGAGCGCGACGGCGTCCTCGAAATTTGCGCCGACATCGCCCGGCGTGTGCGCGTCGGAATTGATCAGGAGCGGCACGCCCGCCGCGTGCGCGAGCTCGAGAAACCCGCGCGCGGGATACATTTCGCGGCAGTCGCGGCGGAGGCCGGCGGTGTTGATTTCAAACGGCGTGCCCGTCTCCGCGAGCGCGACGACGGCGGGATTGTAATACCGGCGCAAATCGCCGGTCGGCGTGATGCCAAATTTTTTCGGCAAGTCCGGATGCGCCACAAAATCGAACAGCCCGCTGCGAATGCATTGCACGTACAGATCCCAGTAATCGCGCCAGATTTCCTCGGCGTGAGCCTCGTGCCTTCCGAGGTATTTCGGATGATCGACCTCCCAACCCTGCCGCAAATAATGCACGCTGCCGATGAGGTAATCCCAGTCCGCCATGCCGGTAAGTTCCTCGATCCACCACTCGTAGCCGGGGATGAAATCGCACTCCAGGCCGAGCTTGATTTTGAGCTGCGGAAATTGCGCGCGCGCCTCTTCCACGACCTCGATGTAGCGCGGCAGTTCTTCGCGCAGCATCCGCCAGTCGTCGAAATATTCCGGCATCGGATTGTGGTCGGCGAAGCCGAGTTCGCCGAGGCCGCGCTCGACGGCGACGCGCGCGTAATCCACCGGCCAGCCTTCGGCGTGGCGGCAGAGCGGCGTGTGCGTGTGATAGTCGGCGAGCGAGGCAAGTGAGATGGCGGGCACGCGCGCATGTTCGCACGGTTTCGCCGCGAAAAAGCCACACAAAATTCACTCGTCACACCCGGCCCTGCGCCTGAAAGTTCGCGCCATGCTGCGTTTCGTTGAGACGGTATTCGAGAAGCTGAAGAAACACCCGAAGCGGATTGTTTTTCCGGAAGGAACTGAGCCCGCTGTCGTCCGGGCGGCGGGGCGTTTTGCACGGTCGGGCCTCGGCACGCCGGTGCTGCTCGGGCAGCGCGAGGCCGTGGAAAAATGTGCTGCCGCCGAGAAGGTTGATCTGCATCACATCGGCATCGTGGACCCGGCGAAATCCTCGGAAATGGAGACCTTCATCCCTCGGCTGGAAAAGCTGAAGCGCTACCGCGACATGGGCTCGAAGCAGGCGCGGGAGATCCTCGCGCAGCCGAATTATTTCGCGGCGATGATGGTGCAATACCATCTCGTGGACGGCCTCGTGGCCGGGGCCGGCCTCACGCCGGTGAGCACGCTGCGGCCGCTCATCCAGCTCATCCAACCGCTGCCCGGCATCTCCACGATCTCGAGCTGCCAGATGCTCGACCTCAGCAACAAACGGTACGGCGAGCGCGGCGTGATTTTTTTCGCCGACTGCGCCGTGATTCCCGAGCCGACCGTCGAGCAGCTTGCGCTCATCGCGATCGAGACCGGCAAAGTCTGCCGCCAGCTCACTGGCAACAAACCGCGCATCGCCTTCCTCAGTTTTTCAAACAAGGGCGGCTCGCAAATTCCCGCGGTGCAAAAAATGGCCGCGGCGACCGCATTGGCCAAACAGCGCGCCATTGAGGCGGGACTCGAGATGGAAATTGACGGCGAGATGCAGGCGGACGCCGCCATCGTGCCCGACCTCGCCGCGATCAAGACCCACGAAAGCCTCGTCGCCGGCAAGGCGAACGTCCTCATTTTTCCCGACCTCAACAGTGCGAACATTTCCTCGAAACTCGTGAAGCATCTCGCGGGCGCGGAGGTGTACGGGCAATTCCTGCTCGGCCTTTCGCGCCCGTGCGTGGACGTTTCGCGCGGAGCGACGGACGAGGAAATCCTCGGCGTGGCCGCGACGGCCGGGCTGCTCGCCATCCAGTACCGCACGCTTTACCCCGAGCCTGCCGCGGCCTAGACGCAGGGGCCGATGAACAGCATCACCAAGCGGCTTTTCATCGCCGCCACGCAGCAGAATGACGGCAAGACGACCGTCTCGCTCGGCCTCTTCGGCGCGCTGCGAAAAACGCAGGGCCGCATCGGATTCATCAAACCCGTCGGCCAGCGCTTCGTCGAAATCGAAGGGCACAAAATTGACGAGGACACGGTGCTCATCGATCAGACTTACGGCATCGGCTCGCCGCTCGGCGACATCAGCCCCATCGCGGTGGAGCCGGATTTCACCCGCAAATTTATCCAGCAGGCGAACTCGGATTTGCTCGTGCGCCGCATCCAAAATTCGTTCGACCGCGCGGCGTGGGAGAAGGAATTTGTGATCATCGAGGGCACCGGCCACGCGGGCGTCGGCTCGGTCTTCGATCTGTCGAATGCGCGCGTCGCGAAGCTGCTCGGGAGCAAAGTCATCCTCGTCACGCAGGGCGGCATCGGCCGGCCGATCGACGAGATCGCGCTGAATCGCGCCGTCTTTGAACAGGAAGGCGTCGAGATTCTCGGCGTGATCATGAACAAAGTGCTGCCCGAAAAATACGAGCATGTGATGGAGTTTGCGCAGCGCGGCTTTGCGCGGCTCGGCATCGAATTGTTCGGCGCGATTCCGGCCGATCCTTTGCTCACCCACCCCACGCTCGGGCAGGTGTGCAAGGCGGTGAAAGGCGACTTCATCAACGCCCGCCCGAGCGCGCGCCGCCTCGTACGGCACAAGCTCATCGGCGATATGGAGACCGGCCACCTGCTCACCCTTTTTCGCCCCGGCACGCTGCTCATCACGCCCGGTGATCGCGCGGATGTCGTGCTCGCCGCGCTCTCGCACAGCAGCCGCCACCCGCGCGGGATTTGCGGGCTGGTGATGAGTTCCGGGCAAAAGCCGCACCAGAGCGTGATGGACCTCCTGCGCGAGAGCGAACTGCCCGCCATCTCCTCACCGCTCGACAGCTACAGCATCGCGAGCACGCTCGATTCGATGACCGTGAAAACTCTCCCCGGCGACAACGAAAAAATCCAGCGGATCCAGAGCCTCGTCGAGCAGCATGTGAACGTCGCCCAGATCGTGGAGAAGCTGTGACCGCAGCCGCGCTGGTAAAGCGCGCGCACGCCTAAGCTGCAGTCCTCTTTCACGATGAAGTCAGCAGTGCTCCCCGGCCTTCTTTTTATTCTGCTCGTCTTCGCGCCCCGCCTTGCCTCCGCCGCGGGCGACGCGTGTCCGGCGAGTTTTCAAAAGGACATCGCTTCCCTGCTCCAGCGCCGCTGCGCCGCGTGCCATTGCGAGGAAAGTGCGAAGGGCGGCTACCGGCTCGACACGTTTTCCTTGCTGCAAAAAGCGGGCGACGGCGGTGACGCACCGGTGATCGCGGGGAAGGCAAAGGAGTCCGCGCTTTTCAAACTTTTCGTCGGCAAAGATCCCGCGGACCGGATGCCGCAAAAAGCGGAAGCCTTGCCAGACGCGGAAATCGCGATGATCGAAAACCGCTAAATGCGGGCGCGGCATATGACGGCGGCAATCCCGCGCGCCCGCTCGCGGAACTCGCGCGCGAAACTTTCCTCCGCCCCGCGCCCGCGCATTACGCGCGCCCGATGCCGGTGACGGCGCTCGCTTTCAACGGCGATGGAAAACGGCTCGCGGTCAGCAGCTATCGCGAAGTGCTGCTCTGCGATCCCGCGACCGGCGAAATCGTGCGCCGCATCGGCGGAATGCCCGAGCGCATCAGCGCGCTCGCGTGGCATCCGAAGCGGAATTTCCTCGCCGTCGCCGGCGGCACACCGGGCCAGTGGGGCACCGTCGCGCTCGTGGATGTGGCGCACGACTACGCAACGCGCTACCTCTGCGACGTGTCTGAGATGGTGCTCAGTGTCGCGTTCGATCACGAGGGCGAAATGCTCGCGCGTGACGTTGCCATCCACGCTCACTTTCACGCCGAAATTATTCCGATCGAAAACCGCGAGCCGCGTGACCTCGCGCACTGTGCCGTCTGAAAAAGTCGCGACTGCCTTGAGCCATACCTCGCTCGTCGGCTCGATAAGCACCTGCTCCGTCGGCGTCACCTCGAGCTTTACCACCTTGCGGCCTGAGCCGGAATCGCGCGCGCCGCCGCGAATCCACCGCAACAGGATGTCGCACTCCGGCGCAGCGAGATCGAACCGCTGACCGCCTTCATGCGCGATCGCGCCGAGCGCCTTCCTGAGCGCGAGGCTCTGCTCCGGCTCGAGCATGTTCACGCGCCGCCCGCCCTGCTCGCGCGCGAGCGCCAGCCAGTCGAGGTCCGGGTCCTGCCCGCGGAGCGAAAGCTTGAAGCCGCCCTTCCCCATCGCATTGCCGTGGCACGTCCCCGCGTTGCGTCCCGCCTTCGAGAGCACCGCCATCACATCCGTGCGAAAGTCCACCGCATCCGGCGTCTTCACCGCCGCGACGGCGCACGAAGCGAACGCGAGAAAGGCAAAGGCGATGGTTTTGAAAATGATTTTCACTGCGAGTGCAGGGGAGAACCCACTGAAGAGCAAAGGCTGGAGAGAATGTCGCCCGCCAAACTCGTAGGCGCGGACGGCAGTCCGCGAACGGCGCGTCAGCACTCTCGACGCAACCTTCCGGTGTTTATGTGATGAATCCGCGCGAGCGGAACACAGGCATCTTGCCTGTGCGGCCAGTGGGCTTCCAGCCTGCATTCATCAGGCTCCCCGGCTGGAAGCCCGGGAGCCGCATAGCCTGAAAGGCTGTGTTCCGATTTGTCGTAATGCGCTCAACGAAGCTTTCTCCTTTTCTCCACTGCCGCACCGTGAAAAATATGCGGCACCACGATGGATTCGAAAACTGCCGCGAAGAAAAAGATCGCCGAGCTGCGCCGCGAAATCGAAGCGCACGACCGCCGCTATTATGTCGAGGCGCAACCGACGATCAGCGACGCGGCGTACGATGCACTTTACCGCGAGTTGCGCGAACTCGAGGCCGCGCATCCGGAACTCGTCACGCCCGATTCGCCCACGCAGCGCGTCGGCGGCGCGCCGTCGAAAGGCTTCCGGCAGGTGCAACACGCCGTGCCGATGCTGTCGCTGGAAAAGATCGA
>JBBQJR010000168.1:0-7247 GCA_038326125.1 Chthoniobacterales bacterium | reverse complement strand
GGGATTCAGCCGCTCGAAAAAAATCAGATACTCGCCGCCGCCCGCGCGCACAGGGAGGCCGCGCGCGGCGGATTCCGCGCCGCCGGCGATCGCCCGCTCGATTTCACTGCTGCCCGCGGCGCGCACGGCATCCGGGACGCCCGGCAGGTGCAGGCGGCCACCGAGCCAAATGCCATCGTGAATTTCCGCGCCATGCCCATCTTCTCCGCTCAGCGGAAAGCCGGCCACAAGCGCCGCGATCGCCTCGCCATTTTCCGAAGAAATGATCGGTGTGGAAATCAGCTCCACAATTTCTCCGGCGGCGCTGCCCGGCTTCCGCCACAAGTAGCCCGTCTGCTGCTCGCGCGGCAGTCCGGCGGAGGCGAGGTGCTTTTCCTCGTCGGGCTCGAGCACACCGACGGAACCCGCGTTTGCGACCGGAATGACCGCGCCGTCGGCATCGAGAAATCGGTAGAATTTCGCGTGAATGCAGTGGCGCGTGGAGGGCTCGCCGCCCAAGGCGCGGTCGGGGAGCACGTCGCCCAATTCATCGCTCGCGGTCAGGTAGAGCATGTCGAGCGCATTGTCTTCAAGCGCGGCGTGAATGCGCGGCTTGCGCACGAGCGCGCGGCAGCGTTCCCCGAGCGAAGCGTGGCGGATTTCGCGGATCGTCCGCAGCAGCGCGAGGTCGGCGTCGAACGCGCGCTGAAACGCGTGCTGCGTCTCGGTGGACACGTTGCGCTCCGCAAAATACAGTCCGCCCATCGTGAGCGCGACGACGACGAGCGCCATGCCCGCGAGCAGGCGGCGGCGAAATGAGGCCACGCCGTGATCCAGACCGGTGGTCGGCGTGATCACGGAAAGTCCACGCGGAGCGTCGCGCCGGATTTTAGTTCCACCGGGTGATCGAGCGTCGTCTTGCTGTCGATCCACGCCTTCAGCGTGTAACTCCCGGCGGGCAGGCCGCCGAGGCGGAAACGTCCCTCGTTGTCCGTCCGCACGAAGTATGGCGTGTCGAGCACGAGGATGAGCGCGCGCATGTGTTCGTGAATATCGCAGCGCAGCGTCACGAGGCCCGTTTTGTCGAAGACCTGCGAGGGGATCGGCCGCTCGGTCGCCAGGTAGCGGCCGAGGTCAAAGCGCTTCGCCGGAGAGAAGGAGAAAATATTGTGCGTCGTCTCATCCTCGTTGGGAAATTCGACTTTCGTGCCGACGCGCACCGGCAGGAGTGCCGTGTTGAAGGCGAGATTTTTCTGCCCCATCTGCTGCACCGGCAGCGACGCGGGCCGAGAAAAATTGCCCTCAAGATAGACGACCGCAAACGCCGGGAAGGGCGCGAGCACGCCGCCTTTCGAGACGATCTCGTAGCGCTTGTTCATCACGGGCGCGTGCCGGCTTTTGGGCAATTCCACCCGGCCCTCGACGACCGCCTGTGCGCGACAAAACGCGGGCACTGCGGCGAGCAAAACGATGAGGCTGCGAAGGGCGATCATGAATGGGCGGGTTATGATTTTTTCGGCGGCACGGCCTCGGGCGCGCGGATCGTGTAGCCCACCGCGCGCATGGTGTGAATGAGCGGCTCGGAAAAATTCGTGTCCACTTTTTTGCGCAGTCGGCCGATGACGATATCCACGGTACGCATGTCGTATTCGTGCTCGCGCTGCCAGACCTGCTCGCAAAGTTCCGTGCGGGAAAAGATGCGGCCCGGCTCCTGCATGAGCACGTGCAGCACGTCGAATTCCCTCGGCGAAAGCGTGAGCACGTCGCCGTTGCGCGTCACGCGCCGGTGCTGGATGTCCATGCGCAGATCGGCGACATCCAGACGGTCCGCCGCCGTCGGCGTCGCCCCGCGCCGCCCGAGTGCCTCGACGCGGGCGAGCAGTTCGTCCATCGAAAATGGCTTCGCCAAATAATCATCCGCACCGCCTTTCAAACCCTGCACGCGGCTGGCCACATCGCCGCGCGCGGTGAGGATGAGCACGCGCGACGGGCAGCGCTCCGCCTTCAGCTTTGCCAGGACGCTGAAGCCATCGAGCCCCGGCAAATTCAAATCGAGCACGACAAGATCCGGCACGAGTTCCAGCGCGACGCGCAAACCTTCCGCGCCGTTGTGCACCGTGTTCGCCTCGTGGCCGGTGCGGAACAGCGCGCTCGTGACGTGCCGGGCGAGCTGCAGTTCATCTTCGATGACAAGAACGCGCATGGGAGGCAGCGGGGTTAGCGATTTGCTCCGCACGGCTCAAGGCCAGCGCGCGGAAAACCGGTGTGCGCAATCTCCCGCCGCGGTGTGAAAAAAGAGGTGGCCGTCATGATCCCCGCACCAGAGCGCAGCCCATGCCGGGAGAGGAAACGGCGAGTTGTATCAGCTTCGATACAATCACTGGGAGCGGCGACATCTGTGTCGCCGCGTCGGCATCGTTTTTCACGCTGCGGCCACAAGGATATCGTCGCTCCCAGCACCGACGCCTCACGCCAGCGGCCCGATCCGCACGAGGCAGAGCACGGGCTCCCCGGTCGCGCGCGAGGCGGGCAAATCCACGTCAAAGTCCGCCACCCAGTCGTTCGCCTCGCCGGGATCGATGAGCATCTGCTGCACGCGCCAGCGGCTGCGGTCCTCGGAAACGATGACGTGAGTGTGGCGCACATTGCGCGCCTCGGGATCGAGCCGGATGCGGCCATGCGTCGCGGTGTGAGACACAAGTGTCTCACGCAGACGCGCGGGCATCCACGGGCCGCCGTCGGCATCCGCGGATGAAGGAATGCTTTCCAGCGCCTCCTCGCACTCGCCGCCGATCGTGGCGCGCAGAAAAGCGAAGATGCGATTCCGAATCGCGGCGGTGAAATTTTTCGCATCGCGCGTGATGTCGCGCTCCGCCTCGGCGCCGGGAGGGCGCACTTCGGGCTGCTCGCTGCGCGGCTGGTAATTCGGGTCGCGCATTTTCTCCCACTCCTCGAGGAGGCTGGAATCCACCTGCCGGATGAGCGTGCCGAAGTAGAGTTCCATCTCGCGGAAGGCATCGTTCTTCGCGGCGTCGGGCACGGTCTGGAGGAGCACCTTGTGGACGCTGGAGAGGTGCCGCAGGAGCGCGCCCTCGGAGCGCTGGAGATCGTAGTCCTTCACGTAATCGGAGAAGGAGCGGAACTCCTCGAACATCTCCCGCGCGATGGATTTTGGCCGGATATTTTCCTGCCCGACCCACGGGTGCCGCTCCGCGAATGCGTTGAAAGTCGAGTAGATGAAATCGCGGTTCGGCTTCGGGTATTCGAGCTTCTCGAGTTCCTCCATGCGCTGGTTGTATTCGACGCCCTGCGCCTTCATGTCCGCGACCGCCTGCGTCTTCACGCGGTCGAGTTGCCGTCGCAGGATGATGTCCGGATCTTCGAGTATGGACTCGGCCAGCGTGAGCAGCACGAGCGCGTAGTCCGGCGCGTTCGGGTCCATGAGCGGGATGGTGTCGTGGACGAAAAGCGAGAGCGTCTGGTTCATCGAAAAGTCGTCCTGAAGCTCGACGTTCACGCGCAGCTTCGCGCCCTCGGGTGTGCGCGGGATGAATTGCACGATCCCCCGCTCCACGAGCGCGCGGAAAAGCTGCCACGCGCGCTTCGTGTGCGTCTTCTTCGCCGACGCGGATTCGTGCGAGCGGGCGATGAGATCGCGCATCGCGCGGCAGCCGTCATCGGGTCGGCTCAGCACGTTCAGCAACATGCCGTGCGTGACCGCAAACTGGCTGCCCAGCCGCTCGGGCGGTGCGCTCACGAGACGCGCAAAAGTCTGCCGATCCCAGTTCACGAAGTTCCGCTCCGGCGGCTTGCGCTTCACGAATTTCTTCCCGCCGCCCGCCTGCTTTTTTTCGAGCTGGAGATTCTCGATCACATGCTCCGGCGCCTGCACGACGACCCAGCCGCATTCGTCAAAACCCTTCCGTCCCGCGCGTCCGCCGATCTGGTGAAAATCGCGCGCGGTCAGGATCCCGGTCTTCCGTCCGTCGTATTTGCAGAGCTGCGTGAAGAGCACCGTGCGGATGGGAACATTGATGCCCACGCCGAGCGTGTCCGTGCCGCAAATCACCTTGAGCAGCCCGCGCTGCGCGAGCTGTTCGGTGAGCACGCGGTACTTCGGCAGCAGCCCCGCGTGATGCAGCCCGATGCCGTGACGCAAAAACTTTTTGATCTCCGGCCCGTACGGACTCGTGAACCGGAATCCCTCCAGCGCCGCCGCGATCGCCGCCTTCTCGTCGCGCGTGCAGACATTGATGCTGGTGAAATCCTGCGCGCTCTGCGCCGCATCCATCTGCGTGAAATGCACAACGTACACCGGCGACTTCCCGCCCGCGAGCAGCCCCTCCACCGTCGTCGCGAGCGGCGTCTCCGCGTACGAATGCTCCAACGGCACCGGACGATCCTTCGACGCCACGGTCACCGTCTCGCGTCCGTTGAGCCGCGTGAGTTCTTCCTGAAAAAAAGTCGTGTCTCCGAGCGTCGCCGACATCAGGAGGAAGCGCGCCTGCGGCAGCGCCAGCAGCGGCACCTGCCACGCCACACCGCGCTCGCGATCCGCGTAGTAGTGGAACTCATCCATGATCACGTCGCCCACATTCGCGCGCGCCCCCTCGCGCAGCGCGATGTTCGCGAGCACCTCGGCAGTGCAGCAAAGGATCGGCGCGTCGCGATTCACCGATGCGTCGCCGGTGCTCAGCCCCACGTTCTCCGGCCCAAATTCCCGGCAGAGCGCCATCCACTTTTCATTCACGAGCGCCTTGATCGGGCAGGTGTAAACGGACCGCACACCCTGCGCCACGCCCTTGAAATGCAGCGCCGCCGCGACGAGCGATTTCCCCGATCCGGTCGGTGTGTTGAGGATCACATTCTTCTCCGCAAACAGCTCCAGGATCGCCTCCTCCTGCGCGGGATAGAGCACGAGCTTTCGCGACGCCATGTAGTCGAGGAAGCGATCGAGCAGCGCATCATTCGACGGCCGCCCGTCCTTCGGGATCGCGTCGTAGAGCGTCATCGTCAGTCGCCGCTTGTGCGAAATGTCGCGCTACTTCCGCGTGTGAACGACTCGCGAATTACGCGGCCTTTTTCCCCGTGCGATAAGTCAGCCCAGTCATCGTGAGAAGCGGCAGCACATGCACGGTGCCGTCATCCTTATAGACCACGGCGACGGTCGCATTTTTTGGCGGCAGCGAAATGTAGTCGCTGTGCGGAACCTTGTACGAGCGCCCGTCGGCCAGTCGAACGGTGAACGGCACGTTTTCCAAAATCACCGTCTCCAGTTGCTTGCGTGTCATGTGGCGGATTTTACCGACGCATCACGCACGCGCAAGCACACGCTACTTCCGCGTGTGGACGAAGACGCCGCGCTTGTTGCCGACGACCACATCAAGCTTGCCGTCGCCGTTCACGTCCGCGGCCATGACCTGCGTGCCGACGCCGCTGTTGTCGTCAATGATGTGCGGGATGAACGTCGCCCGAATATTTCCTTTATCGCCCTCGCGCTTCAGCTCGAACCAATACACCACCTGCGGCGCGCCCGGCTCGGGATCGCCGCCGGGGCCGGGGCCGTGCGCCCAGGTGCGCTTGCAGGTCACGATGTCCTTCAGCCCGTCGCCATTCATATCCACGAGATCGATGGCGTGGATTTGCGAGAAAATGATCCCCGTCTCGCCTTCGCCCGGTTTCGTGCCGGTAATCATGTGCTTCGTCCAGCCCTGCACGCCGCCCTCGTTCGTCTGTTCAAACCACGCCAGTCCGTAGCCGTGCGCCGCGAGACTCGTGATCACATCCGCCTTGCCGTCGCCATTCACATCGTACGCGAACATCTGCGCGCCGCCGCCGCCGAATTCCGCCGCGTGAAAAGTCCACGGCGTCGCGCCATCCCATTTCGAGGGCTGCTCCCACCAGCCCTTCGATTCGAGAATGTCGATCCGCCCGTCGCCGTTCACATCGCCGTAGCCGATGCCGTGCGTGAACCTCGCATACGCGCCCTTCGGCGACACCGCGTGAAATTTCCACGGCTCCTCCGGCTTGCTCCAATCCGCCTCCGCGTAGCCGATGAAGCCGCCGCTCATGCACAGCAACTCCGGCTTCCCGTCACCCGTGATGTCCACAAACATCGGCGACTCATTGTCCGTCACGGCGAGGATCGTGTGCCGCTGCCAGGGCTCGTCCTTGCCCTTCGGATTCTCGAACCAAAACGTCTCCGCGCCGGGAAAACCGATCACGACGTAGTCCATCCAGCCGTCGCCATTGATGTCGTACGCGTAGCTGATGAAGTTGTTCGAATACGCATTCTTCCCGCTGAGAAATCCCTCGAAGCCGGGGATGGTTTCGTCCGTGCCGTCGTCCTTCTTATGCACGAACGACTTCGGCATTTCGTAAATCGTGTGCCGCTTCGTGAAGTCCGGCCCTTCGTACCAAAACGGTCCGCTCAGGATGTCCATTTTTCCGTCCTTGTTCACATCCGCCACGCACGCGCCCTCGGCCCAAAAATGCGGCGTGATCTGCTTCTTCGTCCACTCGCCCGTGAGCGCCGGCGGCGGCGTGGAAATCGGCGGCGCGATCGGGTGGTCCGCCGCGACGGCGAAAGTGGAAAGAGCGAGGAAAGCGAGAGGGGTTTTCATGCGAGAAGTTTGAGCGCGCGGAGCGTGCGGGCTTGGGCGCGGAGTGCAAGCGGGGAAAAGCAACCCGCTCCTTCCACGACGACGGGCGATGTTCAGCAGAGGGCGCACGCGATCCTAAAAGACGAACGGCACGCCGAGCTTCGCAAAGGTCGCGCGCTGCTCCTTCAGCCACTTTTCGCCGAGACGATCGAAGCCGCCGTTCGCGCGGAATTTTGCAATGAAGGCATCTACTTTTGCCTTCATCTCCACGTCGCCTTTTTTCATGGCGATCGCCCAAGACTCTTCCCGAAATGGCTTTAGCACGGCGCGCGTGGTGTCTGGATTTGCCTGCCAGTTTCGGAGCGTGGACATCTGGTCGTAGATGAACGCGTCGGCCTTCCCCTGCGTCACTTCGAGCATGCACGCCGTCTCCTTTTCGAGATCGAGCACCGCGGCCTTTTTCAAATTCGCCCTGGCCCAAAGCTGCCCCGTCGTGCCGCGCACCACCGCGACCTTTTTCCCCTCTGCATCGAGGTCCGCGATGCCGCGCACGTCGCTTTTCGCGCCGGTGAGAAGGCACAGCCCGGTGCGCACGTACGGCTCGGAAAAATCCACGCTGCGCCCGCCTTCCTCCGTCGCCGTCATGGACGAAATGATCACATCGAT
>JBBQJR010000167.1:0-7253 GCA_038326125.1 Chthoniobacterales bacterium | reverse complement strand
TCGCTGCTGCTCGTCGCGGAATTCGACGCCGCGCTGCGCCTCACGCGCTGGGCCGGGCGCGCGGAGAAAATGTTCGGCTGGAGCGCGGCGGCCGCGATCGGCCGGACGCTGAAGGAACTCGGCGCGGACCACCCGGACGAGGCGGAGCGCTTCACCGGGATGATCCAGCGACTCGAGCGCGGGCTGGAGGATCAGAATACGATCCGCTGCCGCAATTTGACGAAGGACGGGCGCGTCATCCACTGCCTGTGGTGGAATTCCGTGCTGCGCAATGCGGACGGCTCGGTGCGCTCCTTCCTCACGCTCGCGGAAGACATCACGTACACCGTGGAGACGCTGGAGAAATTGCAGGCGTCCGACCGGCTGCTGCACACGCTCATCGAATCCACCGGCATCGGCTACGTGCAGCTCGATGGCGCGGGCCGCATCGTCGCGGCGAATGAAAAGTATCTCGCATTTTTTGGCGCGAAAACGCCGGCGGATTTGCTCGGCCGCTTTTATTTGGAGTTCATCGTGCCGCAGCACCACGAGCTCGCCGCCGCGTCGCTCCTGCGGCTGCGCACCGAGGGGCGCATCCAAAATGTGGAAGTGGACGTGCGCGGCGCGGCGGGGAACGTTTCGACGTTTGAATTCCACGCGAACGCGGAAAACACGGGCGAAGGCGCGCGGCTCCACATTTTCTGCCGCGACATCAGCGAGCGCCGGCGCGCGCTCGAGGAACGGCGGTCCATCGAGGCGAAACTGCAGGAGACGCAAAAGCTCGAAAGCCTCGGCGTGCTCGCGGGCGGCATCGCGCAT
This sequence comes from Chthoniobacterales bacterium, assembly GCA_038326125.1. Lineage (GTDB taxonomy): Bacteria > Verrucomicrobiota > Verrucomicrobiia > Chthoniobacterales > Chthoniobacteraceae > SXWH01. The sequence continues at coordinate 6,455 of JBBQJR010000167.1, read as the reverse complement.
GATTTTAACAACCTGCTGACCGGCGTGCTCGGCAACGCGAGTCTCGCCGCCTCGGAAATCCCGCCGGGCTCCGAGGCGCACGGCTTCCTCCGGCAGATCGAAGAGGCCGCGAGCCGCGCCGCGGATCTCTGCCGGCAGATGCTCGCGTATTCGGGCAAAGGGCACTTCGATGTGCAGGCGGCGGACGTAAATCTCCTCCTGCGCGAGACGATGAATCTGCTCGGCATCTCGATCAGCAAACGCGCGCGGCTGGAATTCCAACTCGCGCCCGCGCTGCCCACGGTGCTCGCGGATGCGACGCAGCTCCGGCAGATCGTGATGAACCTCGTCATCAACGCGAGCGAGGCGATCGGCGAACGCGACGGCACCGTGCGCGTCTCCACCGGCACCGCGATGCTGGGCGCGGCGGACTTCGCCGCGGCGAATGCGTCGCCCGAGGCCGTCGCGGGAAATTACGTGTGGTTCGAGGTGAGCGACACCGGCTGCGGCATGGAGCCCGAGGTGCTGAAACGCGTCTTCGATCCGTTTTTCACCACGAAATTCACCGGCCGCGGACTCGGACTCGCGGCCGTGCTCGGCATCGTGCGCGGGCATCGCGGCGCGCTCACCGTCACGAGTGATTTTGGAAAGGGCACGAGCTTCCGCGTGTTGCTGCCCGCGAGTGATGATGTGCCGCAGGCCGAGGTCCGCACCGCTCAGCCGCCCGAGGAGTGGAGGGGCTCGGGCACCGTGCTCGTCGTGGATGACGAGGACACCGTGCGAACCGTCGCGACGCGGCTGCTGGCCTTTCTCGGCTTCGAGACCGTCACCGCCGCGAACGGCCTCGAGGCGATGACGCTCTTTCCGACGCTCGGCGAAGTGCGCTTCGTCTTCCTCGATCTCACGATGCCGCACATGGACGGCGAGCAGACGCTGCGCGCGCTGCGAAAAATCCAGCCGGACATCCGCGTGCTCATCATGAGCGGTTTCAGCGCGCAGGATTTTGCGACGCGCTTCCAGACCGACGGACACCTCGATTTTGTGCAAAAGCCTTTCAACCTCGCGCAAGTCCGCGAAAAAATTCGTCGGCTCCTCGAATAGCGGCCTCCCCTCACCCACCAAACACCATGCAAATCTCCCTCGCGCTTTTCACCCTGCCCTTCCTGCTTGCGTCTGTCTCCGCCGTCGCAGGCACGGCAGAATTTTACCTCGGCACCTACACGAAACCCGGCGGCAGCCGCGGCATCTACCGCGGCTCGCTCGACACTGCGACCGGCGAGCTGAAATTGCTCGGCCTCGCCGGCGAGGCAAAAAATCCGAGCTTCCTCGCCGTGCATCCCGGCGGGAAATTCCTCTACGCCGCGATGGAGCAGGATGGCGGCGCGGTCGGCGCGTTTGCGATTGAAACGGACGGCTCGCTGCGGCCGCTGAACGAGCAGTCGAGCAGGGGCCCGGGAAATTGTTTCGTCGCGGTGGATGCCGGCGGAAAAAACGTGTTCGCGGCGAACTACTCCGCCGGCAGCGTCGCGAGCCTGCCGATTCGCGCAGACGGATCGGTCGGCGCGGCGACGGGCTTCGTGCAGCACACCGGCCACGGCGCAAATCCCTCGCGGCAAAAGGAACCGCACGCGCACTCCTTTTATCCCAATGGCAACTTCGCCTACGCCTGCGATCTCGGCACGGACGATATCTTCGTCTATCGCTTCGACGCGGCGACCGGCACGCTCACGCCGAACGATCCGCCGAGCGGAAAAGTGCCGTCGGGCAGCGGGCCGCGGCATCTCGCCTTTCACCCGCAGGGCGGCTTCGCCTACGTGAACAACGAGATCACCTGCACGGTCACGGCCTTCGCGCACGACGCGGCGCGCGGGACGCTGAACGAGGTGCAGACGATCAGCACGCTGCCGGAGGGCTACGCGCAGACCGGCAAAGACAGCACGGCGGAAATTTTTTGCCACCCGAATGGGCGCTTCCTCTACGTCTCGAACCGCGGGCATGACAGCATCGCCGTCTTCGCGATCGGTGCGGATGGCAAGCTCACGCAAGTGCAAGTCGCGCCCGCAAAAGTGGTCGAGCCGCGCGGCTTCGCGCTCTCGCCCGACGGCGGCTGGCTCGTCGCCGCGGGGCAAAACAGCAACACGCTCGCCTCGCACAAAATCGATCCGGCGACCGGCAGACTCACGCCGGCCGCGACGGTCGCCGGCATCGGCGCGCCGGTGTGCGTCGTGTTCGCGCTGCCACGCTGAGCGGCGCGAATCGCTCCGCGCGCTGGCACGCGGACTGCGCCTGTGGAGGCCATGCGATTTTTTAGCGCCCTCCTTTTTCTCGCCGCCGCCGCGTGCGCGGACCCCACGCCGCCCTCCGGTCCGGTGGTGGAAGTTCCGTTCGCGCAGCTCTCGGATCGCGCGCTCACGGGGCTCGGGCAGAAGGCGCTGCGCGTCCGCGCCGGGCAGTGGAAGCACGCGGAAACCGAGCATTTCATCTACCATTTTTTCGACAGCCCGATGGCATCCGTCGTCTCGGTCGAGGCGGAATTTTCCTACCGCGTCATCGCCACGGAACTCGGCAAGGACACGAGCGCGTGGGAGCGAAAGTGCCCCCTGTTTTTGTTCGACGACCCGGCGGACTGGAAGGCGTTCCAGGCGTTCGGCGGACTCGATCCGTGGACCGGCGGCATCCACTCCGAGGGTGCCCTTTTTGTCCGCCGAAATCCCGGATGGAAATCGGAAAACGCCACGCTGCCGCACGAGATCACGCACCTCGTCATCTACCGATTTTTCGGCCCCGGCATTCCGCTGTGGCTGAACGAAGGCTTCGCCGAATACGCCGCCTCACGGTGCCGCGCGTCGTTCTATCGCGCGCGCGGATTCAATGCGCGGCCGCGCGCGAACTCGGTGAAGGAGGATCAGTATGTGACCGTCTCGGAACTCACCGGAGCGATGACCTATCCCGCGGAGGACGCGCGCGTCGCGGCCTTTTACGAAGAGTCGCAGAAGCTCGTGCGCTTCCTCTCCGCGGCGGACCGCGGCGGCTTCCTCGCCTTCCTCGAATCCATGGGCAAAGGTGCGCAGTTCGAGACTGCGGCGCGCACTCATTTCGGCAACCGGTTTCTGAACTTGGATGCCGTCGAGCGCGAGTTTAAGACCTACGCCACATCGCCGCTCATTCCCACGACTCCTTGAAAACACCTTGAAAAACAACGCCGCTCCCATCCACGCGATCCTCGGCACGGACGATTTCGAGGTGAAGCGCGTGGCGCGGGAACTGGCCGCGGAACTCGCGCCGCCGGGCGATTTCGGGCAGGAAATCATCAGCGGCCACGCGGCCAACGCGGACGACGCGGCGCAGAAAATTTTCCAGACAATCGAGGCGCTGAACACGTTTGGATTTTTCGGCGGCGCGAAACTCGTCTGGCTGAAAGATGCGAATTTTTTCGCAGATGATCGCACCGGCGGCGCGGAGGCCACGCTGGACGCGATGGAAAAATTCACCGCGCTCCTCCAGCGCGGTCTGCCGGATGGCACGCGGCTGATCATCAGCGGCGGTGCGATCGACAAGCGGCGCACGTTTTACAAGACGCTCGGAAAAATCGCCGAGGTGCAATTTTTCGAGCGCGTGGACTCTTCGAAGCAGGGCTGGGAGCGCGGCGCGATGGCGCTCTGCCGCGAGCTCGCGCGCCCGCAGCGGCTTGAGTTTGACGAGGATGCGCTCGAGCTTTTCACGCTCTACACTGGCGGCGACCGCTACGCGATCACGAGCGAACTGGAAAAACTGGATCTCTTCCTCGGCCAGACGACGCGCCGCGTGACGCAGGACGAGGTGCGCACGCTCACGCCGATGTCGCGCGCGGGCGTGATTTTCGAACTCGGAAATGCCATCGCGTCGCGCCAGCTTCCGCGTGCGCAGGAGCTTCTCGCGCAGCTCATGTTTCACGGCGAAAAAGCCATCGGCATCCTGCTCGCCACGATCATTCCCACGGTGCGGAATCTCCTCCTCGCGAAAGATCTTCTCGTCCGCCACAAGCTCTCCGCCCCGGCAAATCCGTTCCAATTCGGCACCACGCTCGAGCGCCTCCCCGCCGCCGCGACCGCGCATCTCCCGCGCACGAAGGAGGGAAAACTGAACGTCTTCGCGCTGGGTTTCGCCGCGGCGGGCGCGCGCAATTTCACCCTCCCCGAACTGCAGTCGGGACTGAAGGCGTGCCTCGCCGCCAACATCGCGCTCGTCACCTCGCCGACCGAAACGGAGGTCGTCCTCGGCCAGCTTCTCGTCCGCCTCACCGGCGGAAAAATTCGCACCGCCGCGGCCCGCTGAAGTCAGCGTTTCCGGAGCTGCCGGATTCTTCGGGTTACATCGCGTTCGGAATCGCCGAGCAGCGCGCGCAGCGCCTCCACGGAAATCGCCAAGCCTCCAAAAGTGATCACCGTCTGCTGCACGAGACGGTCGTTCGTCGCCGCGGTGATCTCGTGCTCGGTCGCGTACTTCGCCGCGAGCCGCTCGATGATGCAGTCCGCGGTCTTCCCTCCGCCCGAATAGAAAATCTGAATCCCGCCCGGCGGCTTTTCGGAATTCGAGCGCACCCCTTTCCCATCGAAAACGACCACCACGCGCACGCCAGTCGCGTCCTGATACGCCGTGAGCCGGTGCGTCATTTCCTCGCGCGCGGCGAGGGCATTTCGCTCATGAAGTGCGCGCATTTCCGGCCACGAAAAAATGACACTGTGCGCGTCCACGAGGAGATAGCGCATCGTCCCTCCCCGTGCGAAATGTTGCCCGCCTCCGCGAGCCGGGCTACGCAGCGGCCGCGGCCGGCGCTTTTTTCTTCGCCGGACGCTTGACGGCTTTCTTCACGCCGCCCTTGCCCGCGGCGATGGTTTTCGCCTTGCGGCGCTCGAGGTAATTGAGACGGCGGCGCTTTTTTTCGATCTTGTTGTATTGCTTGCCCATGTTCGTAGAAGGTTCGGAGAGAAAAGTGAGGGCGTGTAGGTAAGGATGCCGCCCGTCGCGGTCAACGGAAAGTTGAGAGTTGAGAGTTGGCATGCGCGCCATCCTGCGCAAAGTCCGCGCAGTTCTCTGCTCAACTCTCAACCTGCAACTCTCAACTTTTCTCCTCATGATCAAAGGCCAGCGCGTGGTGTGTGTGGACGATCGCTTTCCCAAGTGGGTCGTCGAATTTTTCAACCAGCTCCCCATCAAGGGCTGCACCTACACGATCCGCGACGTGTGCCTCCGCCGCGAGACGCTGCGCGGTTCCGACTCCGCGACCATCGCGCTGCTGCTCGAGGAACTCCGCAATCCGCCGGATCCCTCGCACATGGGCGGCGAGGAACTTGCCTTCAAATCCGAGCGCTTCGCCCCGCTCGAGGAAATCGAAGTCGAGGAGGAAGCCGAAGCCGGCCTCGCCCTCAGCACGCACTGACCGCGCGTTGGCCTCGTCTCCCGACCTGCGCGGGGCCCTTCGACGGCACACGGAGCAACTCGGGAAAGCACGCTACAGCCGCGCTAACTCGTCCGCACCTTCGGCGGCACGATCGTCACGGGGCGCGCCGGCGGCAGATGGATGACGCGCTCCTTTTGCGGCGGCAGCAAATCCGCGTGGGACATTTCGACGACGTGCGACTTCACGGTCGCGGGACGCACCGAGCGCTGGCCGGCATCGGGTGTCGGCGGCTCAGCGAGATCGTCGAGAAGCCGCTTCTGTTCACCGGTCACGCGCGCGATGCGCCGCGCCAGCTCATCGCGCTGATGCGTGAGCGCCTCGTGCGCGGCGCGGGCCTCCGCGATCTCGCCGGCGAGCGAAGCGATTTCGCCGCGCGCAACAGCGAGTTCGCCGGATGTTTTTCTGAGTTCCTCCACGGCGAAAAGGTATCGTGCGTGCTCCGTCTCCGCGCTCGCCGTCGCCTGTGCGATCACTTGCGCGTGCGCCGCCCGTGCCGCCTCCGCCTCGGAGACAGCGCGCTGCCGCTCCGCATTCACCGCGGCATACTGCTCCTCCAGCGTCAGGAGACGCTTCTTGAAATCTTCTGCCGCAGCTTCCGATCGCGCGCGCACCTGCTTCGTCTCGTCCTGCGCGCTTTCCAGCTCCGCGCACAATTCCGTAAGTTCCGACTTCTGCCGCTCGGATTCGTGGCCTGCATTCCGCACCGCCTCCGCGAGCCGATGCTCGAGGGCCTTCACATTCTCCTCGCTCGTCGCCAGCGACTGGCCGAGCTGCTGCCGCGCGTCGTCCACCTCGGCGAGCTGGTGATCCAGTTCCGCGCGCTCCGCGGTCACGCGCGTGCGCTCACTTTCGAGCGTAGCCAGCACTTCGCCGTGCATTTTCTGCACCTGCAAAAGCTCGGCCCGCACGCTCTCGCCGGCGGCGCGCAGTTCACCGGTCTCGCGCGTCTGCGCCGCGATTATCGCGCGCAGGTTCCGCTCAGTCTCGCTGAGCTTCGCCGCCAATTGATCCCGCTCCGCCCGCGCCGTCGCCGCGA
>JBBQJR010000166.1:0-7281 GCA_038326125.1 Chthoniobacterales bacterium | reverse complement strand
CGATTCACCGCGCTTCACGACCAAGTCCGCCCGCAGCCTTCCTGGCTTCATGGCTTCCAAATCAAACCTGCGCTTCACCGTTCAGCCGTGCGCTCAGCGAGGATGAGCAGCGCCTTCGACGCGTCGTGCATGTAGCCGAAGCCGAAAGGCAGGCGCAGAGCCGGCGTCGCGTCCACGGCGGCCTGCAAATCCGGCTCCGCATATTTGGCGAACGTGTCGATCGATTGCGTGTTCCGTCCCCAAAAGCGGAACATCCATTTTCCCTGCGGAAAGACGCGGAACGGGATGCCGCTCGGATCCTGCACGATCGCGCGGCTGTGCTCGAGCAGCCACGCGTTGATGCGCGTGAATTCGCTCTCGTGCGGCAGGTAGCTTGCGGCCTTCAGCAGGCTGCGGCCGGGGCCGAGCGTCTCGCAAAATTTCAGCACGCCGCCATGCGTCTTCAGTCCGCCATTCGACAGGTCGCCGAAAAAATAATACAGTGTCTGCTCCGGCTGCGCCGCGGTGCGAAAGCGGAGGCGCACGCCGGGCGAGCCGCCCTTCGTTTTGGCGTCGGATAAAATCGCGCCGTCCGCGGAGCAGCGCACATTTTGCATCTCGAGCACGAGTGCACCCTCGCGGGCGAGGATGACTTCCAGCACCGGCAGGATGCCGGGGATGTGCCGCTGCTCGACATCGCGGCGCAGGTCCTTCGTGATGAAAAAACTGAAGTCCAGCAGCGAGCTGAGCGAATTGCGAAACGTGGTGAGCGCGCCGGAAAGTTCGCCGGGCGGGATGCGCGTCGGGTCCGGCTGCGCGCCTACCGGTTCGCGCGCGCAGAGCACGTAAGTCTTCGCATTCGGGAAGAGCGCGTGCGGGTAGAGAAAATCGCCGCCGCTGAAAAAATAAAACACGGGCGAGTCGCCCGTGCAGACTTCGCCGAGCGCCGCGGGCGCCCACGCGCGCACTTTTACGAGGCGATGAACCTCGCTATCGCTCCACGCGTTCATGAGTTCCTTCGCGTGCTGTTTCCAAGCGGGGACGACGGCGAAATTCCGCAGCGCCAAGCCCTGCGGCGGCAGCCCCGCGAGCCAGCGCGCGATGTCATCATCCGCCGGTGCGGCGGGTGGCTGGGCGATGGCCTTCGGAATGGATTTCACGGGCGGCGCACCGGCATCCTGCGCGGCGGCGAACGATGCGAGCGCGAGGAAAATGAGGTTCGGCTTTACGTGGAAAAATGCGCGGCCCGCGCCTGCCCGGGTTGCATTCGATGGTCTGCGCATACGGGCCACGGTGGTCTGCGCGCAGGCGTGTTTTCAAGCGTCAACCGCCTTGCAGCAACCGCGATTTTTCGCCGGCGTATTCCTCGTCGTCTGCACGATCGCGCTTGCGGAATTGCGTCGAATCGCAAAAGCCTGCGCGCATGAAAATCCTCCCGGTCCTCCGCCTCCCCGTCCTGCTCGCGCTCGTGGCGTCCGTTGTTTCCGCCGCCCGTGCGGAAGATTTCACGCCCGAGCCCGGCTTCGTTTCGCTCTACAATGGGAAGGACCTCACGGGCTGGGGTTATCGCGACAAGGAGCAGAAAGTGCTCGAGACTTTCGACGGAAAAAACGAGGCGAGCGACGGCCGCTACTCGGCGAAGCCCGGCATCCTCGTGGTGAATCCGCTCGATGCGGCGAAAGGGCCGAAGCTGCGTCAGCTTTGGACGACGCAGGCATTCCCGAAGAATTTCATTTTGAAAATCGAGTTCCGCGCGGCGGTGAATGCGGACAGCGGGATTTTCCTGCGCAAGCCGCAGCTCCAGTGCCGCGACTACCTCGTGGCGGGGCCGTACAAGGAACTGAAAAAATACAAGCCGCAGGACTGGAACCAAATCATCGTGACGGTGAAGGACAACGTCGCGCACTGCGAATGCAACGGCGAGGTGCTCGAAGATGCGCTGAAGCTCCCCGAGAGCGGCCCGATCGGACTCGAGGCGGATCGCGGCCAGATGGAATACCGGCACATCCAGATCAAGGAACTGCCGTAGCCGCGCGCCGCATCAAAGGTCTGCGGCCCGCGCGGATTGTTGACGCGGAACCGAAGCCCACAATTCAACCCATCGCAAAAACAACCACACCATGAAGTCATCCATCCTCGCCCTCCTCGTCACCGCCGCGCTCGCCACTTTCGCCCGCGCGGAAAGCACCGTGAAACTTTCCAACGTGCATCTCTGCTGCAAGAGCTGCGTGACCGGCGTGGAAAAAGCCGTCGCCAAAGCTCCCGGTGCGACCGCCGCTGTGGACAAGGACGCGGGCACCGTGACGCTGACCGGTGCGGACAAGGCCACCGTGCAAGCCGCGGCGGATGCGCTCGTGGCGGCGGGTTATTTCGGCAAGAGCGAGAGCGCGGATGTCTCGCTGAAGGACACGAGCGGTGCGACGGATGCGAAGGTCACTTCGATGAAAGTCAACGACGTGCATCTGTGCTGCGACAAGTGCGTGAAAGCCGTGAACGCGGCGCTCGGCAAAGTGAAGGGCGTGACCTCGAACACCGCGGAGAAAAAGGCGACGTCCTTCGAGGTGAAGGGCGACTTCAGCCCGAAGGATGTCTTCGCCGCGCTGCAGGCCGAGGGCCTCACCGGCAAGGCGGGCAAGTAGCACACCCTGGTCGCGCACGGTTTTGCGTGCGTCGGAATTTGGCTGGGAAGCGGGACGAACTCCTGCTTCCCGGCCTTTCGTTTTTTCGCGGCGCAGCATGGGCTGAAGCCCATGCGCGCTCTGCCGAGCGCGCCTACCGTGCGTAGGCGACGGCGGGAGACGACGCCCACGCTTTCCCGAACGCGCCTGCCATGGAAATTTGCCCTGCCCGCATTCTTCTCGCGCCGCTCCGCACGGGTTTCATTTTGCAAATCCGCCGCTACCCGAATTCGCCTAATTGCGCCATCGTTGCTGCATAGAACACCGCGTCATGCCCCGGCCTCGCCTGCTCATTTTCTGCCTCCTCCTCGTCGCGCTCGTCGTGGCGGGCGAATCGCGTGCGGCGCAGGCGGCCGCCAGTCCGTCCTGGAAGCAGGTCGGCGAAAAGTACTGCTTCTCATGCCACGGCGCGGAAAAGCAGAAGGGCGACTTTGATTTCCGGCCGTACGCGGAGAAGGGCTTCACCGCCGATGAGCGCAAGGCGTGGGAGAAAATCGCCGAGTTGCTCGAATCGCGCGAGATGCCGCCGCCAAAGGCCAAGGTGCGCCTGCCCGAGGAGCAGCGTGATTCGCTCGTACAGTGGATTGATGCGAAGCTCGCCGGCAGCGAGGCCGGGCAGAAAAATCCGGGGCGCGTGACTTTGCGCCGGCTGAACCGCGAGGAGTATCGGAACACGATCCGCGATCTGCTCGCCGTGGATTTTGATCCGTCGGATTTTCCGAGCGACGAGACGGCGTTCGGCTTCGACACGATTGCGGATGTGCTCACGATCCCGCCGCTGCTCATGGAGCGCTATCTCGCGGCGGCGGATGAGATCGTCGCGAAGCTGCTCGGAGGCAAGAAATCCGCGCCGCCTTCCGAAAGTTTCCGCCGCATTTTTACGAAGCTGCCGGATGCCGGGGCGGAGGGAAAGGTCGCGCGCGAGCTGCTCGCCGCCTTCGTCCCGCGGGCGTATCGGCGGCCGGTATCCGCGGCGGAGATCGAGCGGTTCGGCACGCTCGTGGATGCGGCGCTCGCGGAGAAGGCGCCGTTCACCGAGGCGATGGGCGTGGCCGTGCAGGCGGTGCTGTGCTCGCCGCATTTTCTGTTTCGCTGGGAACTCGATCCCGACGCGCTGAAGCCGGATCCAGTGCGGAATCTGAACGACTACGAAATTGCCGCGCGGCTCTCGTATTTCCTCTGGTCCTCGATGCCGGACGCGCAGCTCACGGATCTCGCTGCTCGTGGTGAATTGCTCAAGGGCGACACGCTGCGGCGTGAAGTCGCGCGGCTGCTCGCGGACGGGCGCGCGCAGGCGTTCGTGCGGAATTTTTCCAGCCAGTGGCTGCAAATCCGCGCGGTGGACGAGGTGGAAATTGACGAGAAAAAATTTCCGAAGTTCAGCGCGAAGCTGCGCGAAGCGATGAAGGAGGAGACGCGGCTTTTTTTCGCCGCCATCCTGCGCGAGGACCGCAGCCTTTTTGATTTGCTCGATGCGGATTTCACTTTTGTGAACCAGCAGCTCGCCGAGCACTACGGCCTGACGGGCGTGAGCGGCGCAGAGTTTCGCCGCGTGCAAATCCCGCACGGCTCGCCGCGCGGCGGCGTGCTCGGCCAGGGGAGCGTGCTGCTCGCGACCTCGATGCCCACGCGCACTTCGCCGGTCATCCGCGGCAAATGGGTGCTCGAGCAAATGCTCGGCACACCGCCGCCGCCGCCGCCCGCCAATGTGCCGCCGCTCGAGGAGACGAAGGTGGACAAGGATGCCTCGCTGCGCGTGCGCCTGGAGCAGCATCGCGCGAATGCGGACTGCGCCGTGTGCCATGACAAAATCGATCCAGTGGGCTTCACGTTGGAGAATTTCGACGCCATCGGCGCGTGGCGCACGCAGGAGGGCAGCAACCGAATTGATGCGTCGGGAAAATTCGCCGATGGCACGGTGGTGGAGGGCGTTGCGGGTCTGAAAGAATATTTGAAGAGCGAAAAGTTCGCGCGCGCCTTTGCGCAAAAAATGATGACCTACGCGCTCGGCCGCGGCATTGAGCGCGCGGACAAATCCTCGCTTGATGCCGTGCAAAAACAGGTGGCCGCGGGCGGATACAAAATGTCTGCGCTCATCGCCGCGATCGTCACGAGCGATCCGTTTTTGAAACGCAAGCGCGACGTGGCGCGCTGAGATGGAGGCTCAGCGCGGCTCCGCTTTCGATCGTAGGCGCGGGCGGGAGCCCGCGTCCGCGCTCTCCCGAGCGCGCCTACGAATCACGCCACCTCGCCGGCGGCGTGGCCGCTGGCCCAGGCCCACTGGAAATTGTAGCCGCCGAGCCAGCCGGTCACGTCCACGACTTCGCCGATGAAAAACAGTCCGGGCACGCGGCGCGATGCCATCGTCTTCGAGGACAGCTCGCCGGTGTCCACGCCGCCGAGCGTGACCTCCGCCTTCGGGTAGCCTTCGGTGCCAGCGGGAGAAAATGGCCACGCCCGCAGCAACCGCAGCGTGTCGTCGAACTCGCGCTGCTTGAAATGCACGAGCGGCTTCACGGGTGCGTGCCGCGCGCTCCACGCGTCGGCGAAACGACGCGGCATCCACTCGGCGAGCACGGAGGGGAGATCGCGGCCGGTCGCGCGGGCGCGCAGCAGCGATTCGTGCGCGCGGGCGTCGGGCAGGAGATTGATTTCGATCGTATCACCTTCGCGCCAGTAGCTTGAGATTTGCAGGATCGCCGGGCCGCTGAGGCCGCGGTGCGTGACGAGCATCGCCTCGTCAAACTGCGCCTCGCCGCAGCGTGTGACGACCGGCAGCGCGAGGCCGCTGAGTTCATGCAGCGGCTCGTCGTCTTTGGAAAAAGTGAGCGGCACGAGCGCGGGCCGCAGCGGTGTGATGCGATGGCCAAACTGCCGCGCCACATCGTAGCCAAACGGCGACGCACCGAGCTTCGCAAAGGAAAGTCCGCCGCTCGCGATCACGAGCGAACCGCAGGTCAATGCGCCGCGCGAGGTCGCGATGCGAAAGCGATCCGATTTCTCCACGCCCTGCACGCGGCAGTTCGTGAACGTGCGCACGTTTGCCGCCGCGCATTCCGTTTCCAGCATCGCGATGATCTCGCGCGAGCTCCCGTCGCAAAACTGCTGGCCGAGCTTTTTCTCGTGATACGCGATGCCGTGCTGCTCGACGAGCGCGATGAAATCCCACGCGGTGTAGCGCGCGAGCGTGGAGCGGCAAAAGTCCGGCCGTTCGGAAAGATAGCAGCCGGGCTCGATGGCGGTGTTCGTGAAGTTGCAGCGTCCGCCGCCGCTGATGCCGATTTTTTTCCCCACGCGATCGTTGTGTTCGAGGAGCGCGACCTTCCTCCCACGCTGCCCGGCGGTGAAGGCGCACATCATGCCCGCCGCGCCGCCGCCGATCACGATGACATCGAAGTGCTCCCCGTTCACGCGGCGAGTGCGATGTGCGGAGGCGTCGCGGGGTTCCACGGATTTTCCGCGAAGCCCGAGGCCTCGATGCCGCGCGCGAGCGATTCGCAGAGCGCGCAAACCGCGGCGACGTTCAGCCGCAAGTGGACGGGCGCGTACGGCGCAAGGTGGATTTTTCCGCGGAGGAAAAGCCGCGCCGCGGGCGGCAGGCGGCTCGGTGCAGTTGTCGGCAGCGCGCGCTCCCATTCTTTGCGCAGATGCACGAAGGCTCCCGCGACTTGGATCAGCCCCTTGAAAAAATCGCGATCCGCGCCGGTCGTGCGCAGCCAGAGCGATTCGAGAACTTCGTGCGCCTCGTAGTATTCGCCGGCGTTGAAGCGCTCGAACCACGCGAGGTAGCACGGTTCCGCCGCGGTGTCGCTGGGCGGGGCGGCTGGCAGATTTTTTTTCATCGCGGGATTCGTGCGCGGCACTATTCTGCGCGGGCCTGTGCAAGACAAGCGGACGCTGACTCAACTTCACGCGGTTTTCCGAAAGCCCGACGAAAGGATGGCCCGATGCCTCCGCTAGCCACGCTTCTCTTCGCCGCGGCGCTCGTGATCCTCGCGCTCCTGTCGGCCATTTTCTCCGCGCTGGAGACGGGCTTTTTTGCGCTGCCGCGATCGCGCATGGCGGCGCTCCGCGAGCAGCGCGGCGAACTCGGCCGCGGGCTCTCGCTCATCATGGAAAAACCGCGCCGGCTGCTCAGCGCGATCCTGATCGCGGACGCGCTCGCGAACGCGCCGCTGATGATCGGCAGCCTCGCGCTCATCGAGGGGCAGACGGAAATTGCGCTGCCATTCTGGGCGTCGGCACTGCTGATTTTCACGCTCATCGTCTTTGCCTGCGATCTCGTGCCAAAGCTGATCGGCCTCGGCGCGCCGATGCTCGTGGTGCGTCTCGGCACGCGGCTGCTCGGCAAACTTCTGCCTGCGGTGGATCCGCTCTCGGTCGTGCTCGAACGCGGCAGCGAGCGCGTGGCGGAGGCCATCCTGCCGAAGATGATGCTCACGCCGCAACGGCTCACCGACGATGAACTTGGCACGCTGGTGGAGATGAGCGCCGCGCAGGGCACGCTGCAGGAAATGGAGACGGAGATGATTTCCGAAATCATCAAGCTCGGCGACAAGACCGCGAAGGACTGCATGACGCCGCGCGTCGAGATGTTTTCCTTGCCGGATGATCTCACGAACGC
>JBBQJR010000165.1:0-7313 GCA_038326125.1 Chthoniobacterales bacterium | reverse complement strand
GTTCGGGTTCATCACTCGTGCGAGGTAGCTCACGCGCGCGTTCACGCCGATGTAGTCGAACAGGCGGTAGTCGCGCGGGTTGTCCTTCGTCTTCGTCACGGCGCTGTTCGGATCCTTCAAATTGCCGAAGACGATCGCGTTCGTCGGGCAGACCTGCTGGCACGCGCTCTGGAAACTGTCCGTCGGCACCTGCACTTTGTCCGTGTCTTTCGCGCGCACTTTCGACGCGATTTTCGCCTCCTGAATCCGCTGCACGCAGAACGTGCATTTCTCCATCACGCCGCGCATCCGCACGGTGACGTTCGGATTTTTCGACATCTTCAGCGTGTCGGCCATGCCCTTTTCGTTGATCAGATTCCAGCGGAAGACCTTGTCTTTCGCACGCTCGTTGAAGTCGAAAAAGTTAAAGCGGCGGACCTTGAAAGGGCAGTTGTTTGCGCAGTACCGCGTGCCGATGCAGCGGTTGTAGGCCATCACGTTCAGGCCGTCGTCGCTGTGTGCGGTCGCGTTGACGGGGCACACCGTTTCGCACGGCGCATTTTCGCAATGCTGGCAGGGCATCGGCTGCATGACCATGCGCGGCTCGTTGAAATTGGCGAGGTGCGTGCCGCCAATCTTTTCCTCGCGGTCGTTCATGTTCGTCACGAAATAACGATCCATGCGAATCCAGTGCATCTCGCGGCCCTCGGCGACCTGCTCCTTGCCGACAATCGCAATGTTGTTTTCGCTCTGGCACGCAATCATGCAAGCCGAGCAGCCGGTGCAGGCGCTGAGATCGATCGCCATGCCCCACTGATGATTTTTGTCCGTGAGTTCCGGGTGCGAATACGTGCTCTGCGGAATCGGATAGCCCTTCGCGTCGCGCCGCTCCGCCTCCGCATCCATCGCGCCGCGCGCGTGCAGCCAGTGCTCGTCCTTGGCAAAACCGGGCTCGTGTTTGTGCGTCTCCGCCGTCGCCTCGCGAATCACATCCGCGCCGCGCCCCTCGAGCGCACCGTGCTCCTGCGTCACCGCGAGAATGTATTTTCCGCCGTCCACTGCCGAGACCTTCGCGCCGGTGGCGATGTAGTGCGCGGCGAGTGTGCGCAGCTTGTAGGCGTCAAAGCCAACGCCGGTGTGCTTCGCGAACCAGCCGCCGTGCGACATGTAGTTGCCCTCGCGTCCACCGACGCGCCCCTCGAACGTGCGCCCGTAGCCGAGCGCGATCGTGATGCTGTCATCCGCGTGCCCCGGCGCGACCATCGCGGGGATTTCAAGCATCCCGCCGTTCACCTCGATGCGCAGCCACGAGACAAACAATCCGTTTTTCTGATTCTGCGTGAGACCGAGTTTCTCCGCCGTTGCCGGGCTGACCAGCGCGGCATTGTCCCAAGTCAGCTTCGTGATCGGATCGGGCAGTTCCTGCAGCCAGCCGTTGTTGGCGTACCGGCCGTCGTCCACTTTCGCGCACGGCGCGAAAACGATCTCCATCCCGGCGGCGGGCTGGTGCTGCGCGGCGAGTTCCGCGACGGGCGCGGCATTGAAGCTCAGCGTCTGTGGCTCGGCCTTGCTGCCCGCGAGGAAACCGTCGTGCAAAAATTTCGCCCAGGACTCCGCATCAATCCCGCGCGCGGTGGCCTTGAAAGTCGTCTGCACGAGATCGAGTCCGTCGCTCTTTTTTCCCGTGAGGATGAAATGGAGGAGCTGAATCTCCGACCATCCGCCGAAGAGCGGGAGGATCATCGGCTGCTGCGAGAGCGTGCTGTTGTCGCTCGCGCGCCCGTCGCCCCATGCCTCGAGATAGTGCGCCGCCGGGACGTGCCATGCCGCCCAACTTTGCTTGCCGTTCTCGGTCACGAAGCTCGTCTCATCCTCGTAAAGCCCGTGCCGCACGACGGTCTTCACCTTGCGGAGCAGGTTCGCAAATTTCAGATCGGCCGGCGCGTTGAACGCCGGATTTCCGCCGAGGATGAAAAGCGTGCTGACGTTGCCCGCGGAAATCGCCGTCGAAAGTTCGCCGATCGTCGCGCCGTACCGCCCCGAAGTCTTGCGGCCCACGACCGTCGTGCCGAGCGCGCCGAGCGCGGCATTGATCGAATGCACGAGCGCCTGCACCGCCGCCGGCTGGCGATAGCCCACGAGCACGAGCGCCGCTCCTTTTTTCGAAATCAAATCCTCAGCCGCTTCCGCAATCCACTTGCCCTGCTCCGCGGTGAATGCTGTCGCCTGCGGGAATTTCGCCACGACCGATTGCATCGCCGCGTCGCCGGTTTTTCCAACGATGTATTCGGCGAGTTGCCGAGCGACCGCGCCGACCTTGCCGGCCTGCACGCGCAGCCGGTGATCCGCCATGCCGCCGGTGACCGTGTAGCGGTTCTCGACGACGTAAAGCCGGTTCATGTTTTGCTCCGGCGAGCGGCGCTTGGAAAATGCGCGGATGCCTTCGAGCGTGCCTTCGTCGAATCCGATGAAATCGCAGTCGAGCGCGAGGATCGCGTCGGCCTTTTCCAAATTCGGAATCGCGCGGAAGCCCGCGCCAAACGATGCCTCGTTCGCCGTGCGCGCCTCGTCGCCGCCGAGCGGCTCATACTCAGCCCACAGCACCTTCGGGAATTTTTTCGCAACCTCGTCGCGCAGCCGCCGGAACGTCGGCGACGTGAAATGCTCCGTGAGAAATGCGATGCCGCTGCCGTCGCCCGCGTCCTTGGTCAGCGCCTCCAGCGCCGCGGTGAAATCCTTTTCCTCCGCCACCACTCCCGCGTGCCGGAAATGCCGCGAGCGATCCGGATCGTACAGATCGAGCAGCGAGGACTGACTGTGAATGTCCGTCGCGCCTTTGCTCGCCGGGTGAAAAGGATTGCCCTCGACCTTCGTCGGGCGGCCGTCGTACGTGGCGACGACGAGCGGTTGCGCGCCGCGGCGGTGCGGACGCGAGGTTGCGTAAAAAATCGGCTTGCCCGGCACGTTCCACTCCACGCCGCGCGAAAACGGCACGAGGTTTTTTTCCTCACGACGGCACGCGCTCAGCGAAAGCCCCGCCAGCGCCGCACTCGCCGCCATGTATTTCATGAAGCCGCGGCGGCTCGTCTCGAGGTTCGCCTCCGAAGCGCCCTCGGGAAATTCCCGCGCGACCCACGACTTGAATTCCGGCGTGTCCGCGGCCTGCCCGAGGCTGCGCCAATATTTCGGCCCGGTCTGATTTTCCGGCGGATGGGAGAGGATGCGTTTGCTCATCGGTGGCAGCCAGCGCAGTTGCTGACGGGCGGATTCACTCCGCGCTGGTTTTTGAGTTCGTTGCCGAGGTCAAGCTGCGCCTGCTGCTTGCTCTCCTTGCTTTTCACCGGCGCGGTCCAGCCGAGGTCGGTAATCTTGTCCAGCGGCCGCAGCCCCGTCTCCGGCGCGCGGTGGCAGTCGAGGCAAAATTTCATTGCGAACGACTTCGCGTGCCAGACCTCCTCCATCTGGTCCACCCGGCCATGGCAGCTCACGCACGACACGCCGCGGTTCACATGCACCGAGTGGTTGAAATACACGTAGTCTGGAGCCTTGTGCACCTGCACCCAATTCACCGGCTGGCCCGTCTCCCATGCGCGCCGCAACGGCTCGAGCTTCGGATTGTCCTTTTGCACCTGCGAATGGCAGCTCATGCAGACCTGCGCCGTCGGCACGTTCGAGTGCGCGGCCGTCTCCACGAAGCTGTGGCAATACCGGCAGTCCATCTGCAACTGCCCCGCGTGGATTTTGTGCGAGAAAAAAATCGGCTGCTCCGGCTGGTAGCCGACCCGCGTGTATTTCGGCGTCCAGTAGTACCAGATCGCCCCGAACGCACCCGTCGCCAGCGCGCCGAGCACGAGCGCGATTTTCAGGGGGACAAAATTGCTGCCGCGAGGAAAAATCTGGGGCATGTCCTCAGGCGCGGAAGTGGGTGCGAACGATTTTCAAGATGGATCGGTGAAGATGCGTTTTCAGTGGCAGGCCGACGACTTTGGGGAAATTGTGAAAGCGTTGCAAGGCCTTTGTGAAACTTTTCACAAGCAAGGTGGATGAATCGTCTTCCGCCCTTCTTTTTGCGCAGCCGGGCGAGCGTCACGTTCGCAGGCCTGCGTGCGTCCGAGCCAAAGCAGCCCACTCCCCCAGCATGGAAAAATGTCGGCTGCGGCCGGTGGAAATTGATTGAACGCCGCCGGGTGCAATGCTAGCCATGCGACCCTATGAACATCACCAAGCTCCTCCTCGCGGGCGTCTTCGCCCTTGTCACGACCACGGCCTCCTACGCGGAAGACACGCTGCCGCCCTGCTGTGCAAAAGCCAAGGCTGCCGGCAAGGATTGCACGCACGAATGCTGCGTGAAGGCCAAGGCTGAAGGCAAGACCTGCGAAAAGTGCGCCAAGAAGTAACGAACTAGTTCCCTCATAGTTCCAAACCATAAACAAGCCGGCCTCGAGAGGGGCCGGCTTGTTTATTTTCTGACTCGTTTTGGTGTCCGGAAAGTCCGGTCCGCGGCTCCCGCCCGAACGCGATCCGGCGAATTTCAGGACGAGATCTCTGCGAAACACCACGACGCGCGGATTTCCCGCATGATGGATCACGGATAGCAACGGATGACACAGATGGTTTTCAGAGGAACATTTTCTCATCCGTGCCCATCCGTGACATCCGTGGTTGAACATCTTCCTCCTCCCAGTGTTTTTTGCTGAGGTCTCGAGCCGACACTCGACCGCGCTTTCGTTGCGGTCTGCCGCAGATGCACCCCCCGCCTTTCGTTGCACGCCGCAATTCTGTGGCCTCAGATCTGCTCCCCCTTCTGGGTATGCTCTGGTTTTGCTCAGGTCACTTCGCCGCCACTTGGCTCGTTTGCCTCACTCTGATCTTCCGCTTTCACGCCACGGCCGAACGCCCCCTTACCTTCGTCCTTTTCGCCCTCATCCTCTGGCCGGTCCTGCTCGAACTGCTCTCTCTCCGCGGCTATTTCGCCCTCAAGCACGCCACCATCGACCGCCTCAAATCTCGCGTCAGCCGCGGCGAACTCAAAAAGGCCGTCGTCTTCGCCTTCGGATTTTGCACCAGCGTGCTCGCCGCCACGGGCATCGGCCTCGCCGCGTGGGGCCTCGGGCTCCTCGATGGCTGGTTCGGAAAAATGGATCGCCTCGTCGTCCTGCCCACGCTCGCATGGCTGCCGATCACCTTCGTGCTCTGGGTCGTGCCGCCAGTCATCGTCGTCGCGATGCTCGCGGGGAAATCCGGCCGGGCGAAAGGCGCGCGGTCCCACCGCCCTGCCGATCCCGTTCACGCCTGAGCGCATCTTCTCCCCAAAAACACGGCAGCCACTGCCAGCAATCTGCCGGCCGTGGCTGCCGAGTTTTGCCAGTGGGAACCCGTTACAGGCCCGAACCGGGCGTCAGCGTCGTGCGCTTTTCGTCGTCCTTGTAAATTGTGTCCTTGTAGGTCTGGCCCGCCGGAATCATCGGCAGCACGTGCTCGGAATACGGCACCATCACCTCGAGCAGGCACGCCGTCTTCTGCGCGAGGAACCACTCCATCGCCGCAGCGAGATCCTTCTTGTGCGACACGCGCTTGCTCGGCACGCCGAAGCCCTCGCAGATTTTTTGGAAGTCCGGGTAAATCTTGCTCATGTCCGGCACCTCGCGTTTCGCATCCGAGAATGTGCCGAGGAAAGTGTGCCCGCGATTCGATTTGAAAAAGCGATCCTCCCACTGCGCGACCATGCCCAAGTGCAGGTTATTTAGCACCAGCGCCTTCGCCGCGATGCCCTCCACATGCGCGCACGCGAGTTCCTGAATGTTCATCACGAAGGAACCGTCGCCATCAATGTCAATCACTTCCTTGTCCGGCCGCGCCACCTTCGCGCCGATCGCGCTCGGATAGCCGTAGCCCATCGAGCCGAGCCCGAGGCTGCTGATGAGCGTGCGGGGTTCGTCGAAATTGTAGAACTGCGCCGCCCACATCTGGTGCTGCCCCACGCCCGTCGTGATGATCGCCTCGCCCTTTGTCATCTTGTAAAGCTGCTCCACCACGTACTGCGGCTGGATCGCGTCCTCCGTGTCCTCGTAGTAAAATGGGAACGTCTTTTTCCACTCCATGATCTGCGCGCGCCACGGCGCATAGAGCGTGTATTCGCCCTTCTTTGCACGCTCGTAGCCCGCCTTCACGAGCAGCGCATTCGCGCGGATGAGCGCGTCCTTCACGTCACCGAGCATCGGCAGCTTCACCACCTTGTTCTTGTTGATCTCAGAGCTGTCGATTTCGAGATGCACGATCGTCCCGTGTGCGCAGAACGCCTCCAGCTTGCCCGTCACCCGATCGTCGAAACGCACGCCAAACGCGAGCAGCAGGTCGGCCTCGTTCGCCGCGTTGTTCGCGTACACCGTGCCGTGCATGCCGAGCCATTTCAGCGAAAGCGGATGTGTCTCCGGGAAGCAACTCACGCCCATCAGCGTGGTCGTCACGGGAATCTGCGTGCGCTCGGCGAATTCCAGCAATTCCGCGTGCGCCTCGCCGCTGATGATGCCGCCGCCCACGTAGAGCATCGGCTTCTTCGACTGACGGATGAGCCCGATGAGTTCGTTCAGCTCCGCGTCGCCCACGCGGATGTCGGGATTGTAGCCGCGCAGCTTCACCTCGCTCGGCCACACCGGCTGCGAAGTCCCCATCTGGATGTTCTTCGGAATGTCAATCAACACCGGTCCCGGACGCCCCGTCTGCGCGATGTAAAACGCCTCCTTCACGATGCGCGGCAGATCGCGGATATCCGTCACGAGATAGTTGTGCTTCACGATCTGCGCCGTCACGCCGAACACATCCGTCTCCTGAAACGCGCCCGTCCCGATCATGTGCTGCGGCACCTGCCCGGTGATCGCCACGAGCGGCGTCGAGTCGAGAAAAGCGTCCGCGATGCCCGTCACGAGATTCATCGCACCCGGCCCCGAAGTCGCCATCACCACGCCCGCTTTTCCGAGCGCACGCGCGTAACCTTGCGCCGCAAAAACCCCGCCCTGCTCATGCCGCGGCAGGATTGTGCGGATGATTTTCGAGCGCGTGAGCGCCTGATGCATCGCCATGCTCGCACCGCCGGGATACGCGAAAATGGTCGTCACTCCCTCGCGCTCCAGCGCCTGGACGAGGATGTCCGCACCGCTCATGGTCGGTCCGAGTTCGCTCTTTGCGGGAGAGCTTTGCGTCGCAGGAATCGTGGGTGTGCTCATGGTTTGCCTTTGGAAAAATGAATCCCGACCCTAGTTGCGACATCGGCGCCCGGCAAGCAGCTTTCCTGCACATCCAAGGCTGAACATCCAACATCCAACATCCAACATTGA
>JBBQJR010000164.1:0-7342 GCA_038326125.1 Chthoniobacterales bacterium | reverse complement strand
CACATCGAGCGCCGTCGTTGGCTCATCCGCCACGAGCAAATCCGGGCGGCACGAGAGCGCCATCGCGATCATCACGCGCTGCTGCATCCCGCCGCTGAGCTGGTGCGGGTAGTCGTGCAGCCGCTTCGCCGGATCCGTGATGCCGACGAGATCGAGATGCTGGATGATCTCCGCGTCCATGTCCTTCACCTCGGGCCGGTGCAGACGGATCGCCTCGGCGATCTGATTGCGGATCGTGAACACGGGATTCAGCGAAGTCCCCGGCTCCTGAAAAACATACGCGATCCGCCCGCCGCGCAGCTTGCGCAATTCGTCCGCCTTCATCTTCAGCACATCGCGCCCGTCGAAAAAAATCTCGCCTGAAACGTACTTCGCCGGCGGCTCCGGCAGCAGCCGCGTGAGCGCGAGACCGGTCACACTTTTCCCGCTCCCGCTCTCGCCGATGATTGCCATCGTCTCGCCTTTTTCGAGCGTGAGGCTGATGCCCTTCACCGCCTCCACGACTCCGCCCTCGGTGTGGAAATGGATCGCAAGATTGCGGATGTCGAGGAGCGGCATCAGGCGCGCGCCTCCCGATTTTCGCGAATGCGCGCGAGCACGGATGCCAATGTTTCGTCCTTCATCAGTTCATCGCGCTCCGCGGTGAAATCCCCCGCGCCGAGATTGTTTTGCACGACGAACCGGGATGCGTTTAACGGCCCCAGCTCCTTCAGCAGTGCCTGCCAACCGCGGCTTTGAATTTCCTCAGGCGTCATCGTTTGCGCACTCATGTGAGGTGAGTTAGCACCCAGTCTGCAAGGTTGGCAACGGCGACTTTGAGCGATGCGGCGCTGCGGATCGCATTCTTGAGCAGGCGATCATCCGTGCTCGGGAACCAGTCCGCTGCGGCCAGTTCGGCACAGGCAAGATGGGCGGAATCCATCGGGCGAAAGCCTAGCGATGCGAGCACGCGAACGCGCTCTGCCAAGGCCGCGGCGTCCACTTTCACGGCTCTCGCCATCGCGATCAGCGAATTCACCCGGGCGCGTTTTTCAACATCGGTGATCGCGGCAAATTCCCACAAGACAGGATCGCCAGCGATTTTCTCATGGGCGCTTTCGAGAATGAGGAGGATCGCCTCTGCTTCGCGACGGATTCTTTCCTGCGTCAGCGCATCGAACGGACGATTGTAGCAGCATGTGTCGAGATACACTTTCATCCGCTACGACCGCTTCGGGTCAAAGGCGCTGCGCAGCGCGTCGCCGAGGATGTTGAGCGAGAGGACGAGGCCGAAGAGGGCGAAGGTGGCGGCGCCGATGTTCCACCACACGAGCGGGTCGCGGCCGAGTTCGGTGCGGCCGGCGTCAATCATCACGCCCCAACTCGCGGTGCCGACCGGCGCGCCGACGCCGAGGTAGCTGAGGATGGCCTCGGCGAGGACGATGTTGGAAAACCCGAGCACCGCGCTGATGAGGACGAGGTGCATCACGTTCGGCATCAAATGGCGGATGATGATCTTCCAATGCGACTGCCCAAGCGCGCGGGCGGCGGCGACGTACTGGCGTTCGCTTTGGCGCATCGTCTCGCCGCGGATGAGCCGGCACAGGCCGACCCAGCCGGTGACGCCGAGCGCGATGGACATGCTGCCGAGCCCTTTGCCGAGCACCATGAGGATCGCGACGAGCAGCAGGATCTCGGGAATCGAGGCGAGCGTGGTATAGACGTATTGGATGGCATCATCCACCCAGCGACGAAAGTAGCCCGCAAACAATCCGAGCAGCGCGCCGAGCGGGACGTAGATCGCGCTCGTCATGCCGCCGATGATGAGCGCGGTGCGGCAGGCTTTGAGCATCTGCACGAAGACGTCTTTGCCGAGCACGTCGGTGCCGAGAAGGTGGCGGCTGTGCAGCCTCTCGTGACTCGTCGGGTCGAGCAGGCCGTCAGCCAGCGGCGCGCTGTAGCTTTTCTCCGGCTGGATGTGCGCGACGAAAAGATCGAGGACGCTGCGGGTGCCGCCGGCGGACGGAATTTGAAAGGCCTCAATCGCTCCGATGAAAAGATAAAGCAGCACGACCGCGAGCGCGATCAGTCCGGTGCGGTCGCGCTTCATCCGCGTCCACGCGCGCTCCCAGCGATCGTTCTTCGCGCCGGCGCGGAGAAGGAAAAACACGAGGGCGAAGCCGGCGACGACGAGCACGTCCTGCGTGAGCCAGTGATTGAAAAACGCGCTGAACATTTACGAGAGGCGAATGCGCGGGTCGGCCAGCGCGTAGAGGATGTCGGTGAGGATGAACGCGCCGAGATAGAGCACGCTGCCGAGGACCACGCTCGCCATGATCACGGGCTGGTCGCCGGTTTGGATCGCCTGCACGAGGACGTTGCCGAGGCCGGGAATGCCGAAGAGGCTTTCGATCAGCAGCGAGCCGAGCACGAGCCGCGGCAGTTCGGCGACCACCAGCGTGATGATTGCGATGAGGCCGTTTTTAAACACATGCACGCCGAGCACGCGCGCGTTGGAGAGGCCTTTCGCCTGCGCGGTGCGGATGTAGTCCTGGCCCATTTCCTCGAGAAAGATCGCGCGATAGAGCCGCGCATCGTGGCCGAGATTGATGAGCATGAAAATGACGATCGGGAGCGCGATGAAGCGCAGCATCCCGGAGCCGACATCGCCGAATCCGTACGCGGGAAAGTAGCACAGGCCCAGCGCGAGGAAGGCCTGCGTTAAGATCACATAGACCATCGCGGGCACGCTCATCAGGGCGACGCTCAGCAGCGTGAGTCCGCGATCCAGCGGTGAATTCCGCACAAAAACTTGGAACAGCGCGAGGCCGACCGAGGCGAAAAACGCGGCGACAAATCCGGGGACCGTGATGCTCAGCGAAGGGCCGACGCCTTTCAGAAAAACCTCGCGCAGATCGCGACCGGTCACCCAGCTCGTGCCGAGCTGAAGCGTCCCGAGATTCTTGACGTAACTCACCAACTGCCTCGGCAGGGGCTGATCGAGCCCGCGGTTGTGAATCCATTCTCGCCGCACTTCGCCGGTGCCTTTCGGCCCGAGCACGCGCGCGGCTTTCGCCTCCGGCGACATCATCACATGGTCGAGAAAGAACGCGATCAGCACGACTCCGAAAAGGATCGGCACCGCGTAGAGCAGCCGGCGGACGAGGTAGCTAAACATGGCGGCGGCTCCAGCGCACGGCGTAGAGGAGTCCCGCGACGAGCAGCCCGCCGAGCGCCATCGGCGGCCACACGGGCTTGCGATTCCAATCCGCGCGCAGCTTTTCGCGCTCTGTGGGATCGACCTGATGATACTTGTTGTAGCCGTATTCGATCATCGGGCTGTTGTGCGTCCACCGCGCCCACGGCTGCGTGGCGATGTAGAAGGCCTTGTCGAATTCCCAAATCGCCGGGCAGTCCTCGGCGAGCATGGCGTTCATTTTTGCGATGAGCGCGAGCCGTTCGGGCCCATTGTCCATCTGCGCCATCGCCTCGTAGGCCCGGTCGAATTCCGGGCGGCTGTAGCGGCAGTAGTTCGCTCCCTCGCGCGGAAAATTTTTGCTGTAAAACAGCATGAAAAAATTCTCCGGGTCCGGATAATCGAGCGCCCAGCCGGTGCCGGCACCGAGTTGGAAGTTCCCCTGCTCCAGCCGCTCGATCACGCGCGCGAAAGTGTTCTCGTTGACTTTGATCTTGATGCCGAGCGCCTCGAACATCCGCTGCTCGTACTCGGCGCGCTGGCGGTACTCGGTGCTCTCGACCGGCTCCTCGAGTGTGAGCACGAGCTGTTCGCCGGTCTTCGCATCGCGGCCGCCCGGGTAACCGGCCTCTGCCAGCAGGCGCTTCGCTTTTTCCAAATCGTAGCCGTTTGGATTCACATATTTCGGGTCGTAGCCGTAGAGCTCGCGCGGCACGAGCTGATTCGAGACGGGTGAGACGCCGTTGTAAAAAATGTCCACGTACGCCCGCATGTCGCACGCACACGACAGCGCCTGCCGCAGCTTCGAGTTCTTGCCGACGACCGGGTCCTGCATGTTGAAGCTGATGTAGAAAGTGTTCGGCAGGCCGGCCTTTTCGAGGCCCATCCCGCGCGCCTGGTACTTCGGCGTGAGCTGCTGATCGGCGGTGACGAGCGCCGCGGTGGAGTCCTTGTCCGCGGTGATGCTGTCGAGGTAGCCCTGCCGTCCGAGCACGAAATTCGGGATCGTCTCCTGCACGATGAGGATGTGCAGTTCGTCGAAAAGCGGCAGCGGCTTTCCGGCAAATTGCTTCAGCCACTCCGCCTTTTCCGGCGGGAAGCCGTCCGTCGGAAAAACGCTCGTGTGATAGCCCTCCACCCGCTCGTAGCGGACGGCGCGGCGCGGCGTGTAGTCCCGCATGCGAAAGGGCCCCTGCCCGACCATGTAGAAGCGGAACTTCGGCCGCACTTTTCCATCATGCACCTCGCCATCGTAGTACTCCACCGCCTCGCGCGCGACGGGGCTCATCGTATGCATCGCCATCCAGTAGAGGAGCTGCGGATACGGCCCGTTGAGATGGATGCGAAACGTGTGCGAGTCGATCCGCTCGAATCCGCTCACCGGCGTCGCGTAGTCGAATTTCCCCGCCTTCACGCCCTTCTCCCGCGCCTCGTGCAGCCCGATGATCTTCTGCTCGAGCGGCGCAAAATACGGCGACTCGACCTTCGGATCGGCCATCCGCTGCAGCACATAGTGGACATCCGTGGCGACCACTTCGCGTCCCTTGCCGCCGGGAAAACACGGATCGTCGTGAAAGTGAATGTCGTGCTTCAGCCGGCAGAGGTAGTTCACTTTGCCATCCGGCTGCACCTCCTTCTTCGGAACCTCCTCGAGCATCCCCGCCATCAGTTCGATCGGGTCCGATTTCATCGGATGATACTCGAGCAGCCGGTCATACACCGGCTCCATGAACTGCAAGTCCGGCACCGTGTAGGCAAACTGCGGATCGAACGACTTCGGGTCCGACGGCTCGCGCATATAGCGCACCCGCCACGGCGAACCATCGGGCCGCGTCTTATGGTACGGCGCAGGGTTCGGGTCGTTGTCGCAGCCGCAAATGAGCGCGGCGATGAGCAGGCTGAAAGTGATCGCTGCGGGGCGAAACATCGGCGGTGGCTCTAGCCGTTCACTTCGCGCAACGCCAATCCCGAATCGCGCGCATCGTCGCCGTCACACCTTGCTCTGCATCCGGCGGATCGCGTCGCGCAATTCCGCCGCGCGCTCGTACTTCTCATCCTGCACCGCGCGCTCGAGTTCGCGGTTCAGTTTTTCCACCGGCGTCATCGGCTTCAGCTTGCGCAGTTCGCCGAGCCACTCGGACAGGCTCGTGATTTCCGTCACGTCCGTCTCGCCGTCGCGATTGCTGTCCTTCACGAATTTTTCGATCTTCGCGATGCCCTTTTCCACGAGCGAAATCGCCGCGTCCACGTCCTCCTTTTCCAGCGCGAGATTGGCCTTGGCGCGCGTGTTCATCATGAGCACGTACGGCCGGAACTGCTGCACGCTCCACGCCGCATCGTCGTCCGGCGCGTGCTTCGCCACGAAGCTGAACATGTCGAGATTCCTCTTCGTGTCGCGGATCACGCTCTGCCAGTCGCCGAGCTGAAAGAGCGCGAGGTAGCGGTGGTAATATTGCACGCCCTCCGCCTGCAGCTCGCCCACGTCATCCTCGCTCAGTTCAAAATCCTTGCCGGCCTGCTCTGCGCGCTCGGCTTGGAATTCCATCTCACTTTCCACGTCATGCGGCTGCCGCCCGTCCGGCCGGCCCGCCATCTCCATCTGCAGCACGCCCATGTCCAGCCGCAGTTGCAGCTTCTCGCGGCCATCGCTGCCGGTGATTTTTCTCACCTGGAGCTGCCCCGGCTCGTACGGCCAGTCGCGCAGCAAATCGCTCAAATCAAAACTCATGGCCGCGACTATCGGAAGCAACCGCCGCCTGTCAAACATGCCGCCGCGATTTTCCGATTCCAATCCGGTTCGGAAAAATCACCCCGGCACGCAGCGGCGCATCGCAGCGACGCTGCGAATGGGTTCGCATCCGCGTGCATCCGCCGACGCGCAAAAGGCTGGCCGCCATTCGTCCGAGCGATTATCGCGCGGGCGGAGGAACCGGCGCTTCGCCCTGCGGACGATCTTCGTGCGGCGGCGGATTGCCCGGCGCATTCGGAGGCCGTGCATCGCGCGGACGGCTGTCATGGCGATCCCCTTCCGTCCGCGCCGGAGCCTCATGCCGCTCCGGTGCCGCGCCCGGCGCGACGCCACGTTCGCGGTGCTGCTCGCCACCCTCGGGCCGGCGGGTATTTCCATCGTGGTCCGCGCGGTTCGGCTCGCCGCCGTGCTGCCGCGGCACGGCTGCGCGCAACTCCTGCACCTGCCGCGCGAGCGCGCGAATCTCATTGTGCATTGCCTCCAAAGGCGCGTCGGCACCGGGTGCGGGACCGCCCTTCGGCGCGAATGGCGGAGGCCCGCCGGCACGTTCCGCGTGCTCGCCCGGCGACCGGTGCCCGTGCATTCCGGGTGCGCGGTGGCCGAGGTGTTCCAGCATTTCCGGGGAAACATTGATCCCCGCTGCGTGCAAATGTTTTGCGGCCTCGGCGAGATGCGCCTCGCGCTCGCCGGGGCTGCCCGACGGCCGGCCGTCATGCGCTTCCTCCCGGTCCTTCGACTGAAAATCACCACGGTGCTGCTCCCACATTTCGCGCGCGTGGCGCTGCAACCGCTCCGCCTCCTCGTGCTTTCCGTCACGGTGAAGCTCCTCCAGCCGGCGGCGCAGCCGTTCCGGCGAGGGTGCATCCGACGGCGCACCGTCGTGCCGCGGCTGGTCGGGATTTTCAGATCGGGCCGCGCCGGTAAAAACGAGCGCGGCGAACAGCGGAGCGAGGAGGGAGGTTTTCATGGTCCGCATGAAACCTCGCTGCGCCCGAAAAGTTGCGTCGCGCAAAAATGACGCCCGGCGCGCCGCTGAAAATCAGAGCAGCTCCGCGATCTGCACGGCATTGAGCGCCGCGCCTTTTAGGAGCTGATCGCCCGCGACCCAAAACGCGAGGCCGTTGTCCAGCGCGCAGTCCTTGCGGATGCGGCCCACGGCGCAGTTATCCTTGCCCGCGACATCAAGCGCGAGCGGGTAGCTTTTCAAAGTCGGATCGTCCACGAGATCGAGGCCCGGCGCGCAGCCCAGCACTTCGCGCGCAGCGGCTACGCTGACCGGCTTTTCAAACTCCGCGCTCACCGCGACGCTGTGCGCGCGGAAGACCGGCACGCGCACGCACGTCACGCTCGCGCGGAAGCTCGGGTGATGCATGATTTTCCGCCCCTCGTTTTCCATCTTCATCTCCTCCTTCGTGTAG